>JAHEEK010000014.1:4179-105268 GCA_024640765.1 Thalassobium sp.
CGCAGATTTCAGGGTCAGCGGTGATTTCCGCAAGACCATTCACCCGCAACGTCTCGGTCACTGTTGGGATCATGAACAACAGTGCCACCCGCGGATCGCTCGCAATGTTGAGAAGCCCGTAGATGCGATTATTCCCAGGCCGATCAGGGATCAGCAGCGTTTGTCGTCTTTCACATGCACAAAGCCTATGGGGTCGCCTTTAGGAGATAAGTCCAGCCCATTTGCCCCGCTGGTCGCCATGATCACAAACGGCGAGGCGGCTATGATTGCATGACAATGATGATCGAAAATTGTGATCTCTTTTTGGGCGGCCCGTTCACTAGGGTAACCATACAGATCTCGTAACTCTTGGGGTGTCATCGCGTGCTCCTATTGGATGAGAGCAGCTTTGCATAGTGTAGGTCGGCGCTGCAACACTGGCCTTTTAAAGCGGGCTAAGTTACGACTTGGGCAAGTTACATCAGGAGCACCACCATGTCGTTTACTCTCGCCACTTGGAACATTAATTCTGTGCGCCTGCGCGAGGATTTGGTGCTTAAATTGCTCTCTGAGCAAGCGCCGGATGTGCTGTGTTTGCAGGAGTGTAAATCTCCCGTTGAGAAAATTCCCACGGCTGGTTTTGAAGCGCTTGGCTACATGCACATGGTTGCGCGCGGGCAGAAGGGTTACAATGGTGTTGCGATCCTTTCCAAGATCCCGATGGTCGAGGCCGGTGCCGAGGATTTTGCAAGTCTTGGCCATGCGCGCCACATCGCGGGCCGGCTTGAAAATGGTGTGACAATCCACAACCATTACGTGCCTGCGGGTGGTGACGTCGCGGACCGCGATGTGAATGAAAAGTTTGGCCAAAAGTTGGACTATCTCACAGATATGCGTGATGCGTTCAGCGCGTCAGCACCGAAGCGGGCTATTCTGGTCGGTGATCTTAATATCGCCCCGCGTGAGGACGATGTTTGGGACCACAAAAAGCTTCTTAAAGTCGTCAGCCACACGCCTATCGAAGTAGAGCATTTTAATGATGTGATGACGGCAGGTGACTGGCATGATGTGACGCGCGCGGATATTCCCGCAGGGCGGCTTTACAGCTGGTGGTCGTATCGTGCCAAAGATTGGGACGCGGCAGATAAAGGACGCCGCTTGGACCATATTTGGGCCACTGGTGACATCAAAAGCGCAGCACATAGCAGTCGCGTGTTGCGTGACGCACGTGGCTGGGAAAAGCCATCAGATCATGCTCCGGTTTTTGCGACCTTTGATCTTTGACATTTCGCCCTGCGCTACACATATGACCTGCAACTGATATTTAAGGGATAAAGCAATGTTGGAACTTGGTGCCTCGCAGAACGAGCAAGCAGATGATCTGATCAAAGACGGCTCAGAAGCGACCTTTATGCAGGACGTCGTTGAGATGTCTCAAAAGGTGCCAGTCATCGTTGACTTTTGGGCGCCTTGGTGTGGTCCCTGCAAAACGCTTGGACCTGCACTTGAGGCGGCGGTAACAGCCGCAAAAGGTGCCGTTCGCATGGTGAAGCTGGACGTAGATCAAAACCAAGCGATTGCGGGGCAGTTGCAAATCCAATCCATCCCGACAGTCTATGCGTTTTGGCAAGGCCAGCCAGTGGACGGCTTTCAAGGCGCTGTTGCAGGTTCCGAGATTGAGGCGTTTGTCACACGTGTTGCCGCAATGGGCTCTGGTGGTGAGGATGACGGTCTTGCAGCTGCTGTTGAGGCGGCTGAGGAAATGCTGACTGCTGGTGATGCGTCAGATGCGGCTCAGACTTTTGCAGCCATTCTGGAAGAAGAGCCTACCAACGCAGCGGCTTACGGCGGTCTGGTTCGTGCACATCTTGCGCTTGATGAAGTTGAGCAAGCTGAAGCAGTTTTGAACGGCGCACCTGCCGAGATATCTGCCTCGGCCGAACTTGAGGCAGCACACGCGCAGCTTGAGCTGGCAAAGCAAGCTGCTAGTGCAGGTCCGCTTGATGAGTTGCGCGCAGCGGTGAACGCTGATGAAAACAATCACCAAGCCCGCTTTGATCTGGCCACCGCCATGCACGCAGCGGGTGATCTAGAGGGCGCCGTGGATCAGTTGCTTGATCTATTCGGACGTGATCGTGAATGGAACGACGGCGCTGCAAAAGCACAGCTATTTACCATCTTTGATGCGCTTGAGGCAAAAGATCCTATCGCGTTGAATGGTCGCCGCCGCCTGTCGTCGATGATCTTTGTCTAACTAATTTACGCAGGGCACATTTGTCGCGTTGCCCTGCGTCTTTGCAAAGCTATCTGCTTGAATATGATGAAAACAGCTGACCTGCCAAATCGCGTTCCCGTATTCCCGTTGCCCGGTGCTTTGCTTTTGCCGCGGGCACGTTTGCCCCTTCATATTTTTGAGCCACGCTATCTTCAGATGATCGAAGATGCCCTCAAAACTTCGCACCGTTTGATCGGCATGGTGCAGCCCTATGAGGCGCGCGGTGAAGATGGCCTGCACGCTATTGGATGCGCGGGCCGGATCACTGCGTTTTCCGAGACAGAAGACGGCCGCTATATGGTGACCCTTGCTGGTGTTTCGCGGTTTCGCGTATCGGCAGAGGTCGCAGGATTTTCGCCCTACCGTCAGTGCGACGTCTCTTGGAGCGGTTTTGAGCGTGATTTAGGCACCACTGAGCGGGATCCTGAATTTGACCGTCCCAAGTTTATGGCGTCGCTTGAAAAGTTTTTCGACGCTTATGATTTGAAAACTGACTGGGATGGCTTGGAGGAAGCGGATGAGGAGTTGCTGATCAACTCGCTTTCTATGCTTTGCCCGTTTGAGCCAGAAGACAAACAGGCGTTGCTTGAGGCTCCATCTCTGACGACACGCCGCGAGACTATTGTGACGCTGATCGAGTTCGCGTTAAGAGGGGGCCAGTCAGAGGAGATGATGCAATGAGCCAAGAGCTATCTGGTAAGACCGCTACCAAGTTTGATCCACGTATGCTTGAAGCCTTGGTTTGCCCGCGTACGCAAGGCACATTGGATTACGATGCTGATGCCCAAGAGCTTATCAGTAAGTCAGCTAAACTGGCCTTTCCGATCCGTGAAGGTATCCCAATCTTGTTGGTGGACGAAGCGCGTAGTCTTTAGACGCTTTGCCCTTTCATGAGCTTGGGCAAATCGCCGGTCAGGCCTGCGGCTTCGCGAATAAAGCCTCTGCGCAGGGCAGGAGCTGCGTTTACGATCCCCATTCCTACGTCACGCAAGCCGCGCAAAAAGCCGTTATCATTTGAAAATAGCGCGTTGAAGCTGTCGGTTGAGGCAGCAAGAGCCGCAACATCAAAGCGCCGCCACTGCGCATAGCGCGCCAATACTAAATCGGAACCGATGTCTTCGCCCCTGCGTTTCGCCAGCGCGAGAACCTCAACAAGACTTGCTACATCTTTCAAGCCCGCGTTCAGCCCCTGTCCCGCAATGGGGTGCACACCGTGTGCTGCGTCACCCACCAACGCGATGCGCTGTGACGTAAGGGCCTTGGCTAGGGTCAGTGACAGCGGATAGTGATAGCGTGCGCCCGCAAGTTCAATGTTTCCCAGGAAGTCCCCAAAGCGGGGCTTGAGGTGCTCAATAAAGTCATCGTCGCTCATTTTGCTAACGCGGGCCGCTGTTTCATGCGTTTCTGACCAAACAATAGAGCTTCGGTTACCACTAAGGGGTAAAATCGCCAATGGACCCGCGGGCATGAAGAACTGATGGGCAATTCCGCCGTGCGGTTTCTCATGGGCAATCGCGCAGACCATCGCGGTTTGTTCGTACTCGCGGCCGCTGCGCATAATGCCAGCGCGCATGGCGGTGCCTGATGTGCGTCCGTCACACCCAACTAATACGCGGCACATGTGCACGGTTCCGTCCGCAAGGGTAACAGAAGCGCCAGCCGCGTCGGTGTGCTGCGCGACTACTCGGGCATTCGGCAGATGGACGATTTCAGCATTCTGGACCGCGTTCAAAAACGCACGTCGCAAATGCCGATCTTCGACCATAAATCCCATCGGGCCTTCTTCGATTTCAGCATGATCAAAATGCATGAGAAACGGTGATGGACCTTCGCCAACGCGCCCGTCGGTTACTTTGATTTCAAGCATCGGCTGTGCGTTGTCTTTAAGATCATCCCAAAGACCAATCCCGTTCAACAATCGCTGCGAAGCCAGTGCGATCGCATATGAGCGGCCGTTGAAATTGGACAGCGTCTGTGTCGCGACATCTTCGGCATCAATTAACGTGACGCTCAGTCCTGCGCCTGCGGCTGCCAAAGCAAGTGCGCATCCGTTCAGGCTGCCGCCGACAATGATCAAATCTGTACTCTTATCCATGTTGCTGAATATGGGCGTTGGGGCGGGATTGTCCATGCTGGATGCAGCGGATAGGTTTCGCCTGAGACAATTTATCTTGGGGTATTCCGGTATGCATAAATGGCAAACGATGACGGCCGTTGATCTTGGGCGTGGTATTGGCGCAGGCGATATCGATCCTGTTGAGTTGTGCGATGTTTTTCTGGATGCGATTGCGGCCCACCCCTTTACAGACAAAATCTACGCTCGCGTTACTGCTGATCGCGCCCGGGCCGAGGCGCTTGCAGCGCGAACTAGGCAACAAAATGGGGGCCGGCTGTGCCCGCTTGATGGCGTTCCGATTTCTTGGAAGGACCTGTTTGATACGGCGGGTACTGTCACGGAGGCAGGGTCAAAGCTGCTTGCAGGGCGAACCCCAGATGCAGACGCTCTTGTTTTGCAACGCGCAACACAAATGGGTCTGGTCTGCCTTGGTAAAACACATATGTCCGAGTTGGCGTTTTCTGGCCTTGGGTATAATCCTGTCACAGCGACTAGCCCATGTGTGAACGACCATGATGCAGTTGCCGGCGGGTCATCATCTGGCGCTGCTGCATCCGTTGCGTTTGGTTTGGCGGCTGCCGCGATAGGTTCTGATACGGGCGGGTCCGTCAGAATTCCTGCTGTTTGGAATGACCTTGTAGGGCTTAAGACAACCCATGGGGTGATCGCAACGAAAGGTGTGGTGCCGCTTTGCCAGCGGTTTGACACCGTTGGGCCGCTGTGTCGTAGCGTGGAGGATGCCGCAGCACTGTTTGATGTGTTGGGTGGTGGCAGCGTTGATCTGGCTCATGCGTCTCTTGAAGGGGTGCGGTTTGGGGCATTGCAAACAGTGGTGCTTGAAGGTTTGGAAGATGCGCCGCGCGCAGCGTACGAGCGCGCAGTCGAAGCCATTAAACGGGCAGGTGCTGTTGTTGAACCGTTGGAGTTTGAGGCCCTAAATGATGCCTTCGCGGTTGCGGGGCCGCTTTTTACTGCTGAAGCTTATGGCACATGGGGCGAAGTTATTGAGGCGTCGCCAGACACAATGTTCGATCAGGTTCGCGAGCGATTTAGAGCCGGCAAAAACGTAGCCGCATCTGATTTCGCGGCGGGTTGGCAAAAGTTGGATCAGATCCGGCACGAATATGCTCTTCAAGCCGCGCGATTTGACGGGGTGTTATTGCCGACTGCGCCTATCATGCCGCCAAACTTGGCGAGGTTGATCGCAGAGCCTGACTATTTTGTTGAGGCGAATTTGATGGCGCTTCGCAATACGCGCGTGGCCAATCTTCTGGGATTGTGCTCGGTCACGGTGCCCGCAGGCCACAAATCGACGGGCCTCATGATTAATTGTTTGCCGATGCAAGACGCCAAAGCACTGCGATTAGCTGCTGCAATAAGCGTAATAGGGGCCTAAAAGTCACATAACCGCCCAATACTGTTGGCTTTTTCTGGACGCAGCGCCCCTGATTTGGTTTAATGGTGGGATAACGGGGCGATAATGATCCCGAACATGAGGCAGTATTGATGTATCCCCAGCGGTTTAGCGCCCTTCCGGCCTATGCATTTCCGCGTTTGCGCGCGTTATTGGACAACCTGCCGTCTGGCGGTGAACCGATTGCTATGACCATTGGTGAGCCACAGCATGCGTTTCCCGAATTTGTCCCCGAGGTTCTTGCGGCCCATGTGTCGGGCTTTAACAAATACCCCCCCAACGATGGCGCGCCAGAGTTGCTTGAAGCCATCGCCTCTTGGGTCGGTCGCCGGTTCGGCGCAAAAGTTGATGCAACGACTGAGGTCCTGACGCTTAACGGAACTCGCGAGGGCCTGTATAATGTGAACATGGCGCTGTGCCCTGAGAGTGAGGACGGGCAGCCGCCAGTCGTCCTTATTCCGAACCCGTTTTATCAAGTTTATGCAGTTAGCACGCTGAGCGCGTCCGCTGAGCCCGTTTATGTAAATGCCACCGCAGAGACTGGCTTTTTGCCTGATTACGCAGGCCTGCCCGAAGATGTGCTTAAGCGTACTGCCATGTGTTATATCTGTTCACCGGCGAACCCGCAGGGTGCCGTAGCAACGGAAAGCTATTGGCGCGAGTTGATTGGCTTGGCCGAGCGGTTTGATTTCAAGATTATCGCGGATGAGTGCTATTCCGAGGTCTACCGCGACGCCCCGCCGACTGGTGCGCTGGAAGTTGCGCAAAAAATGGGTGCTGATCCCGAGCGCGTCTTGATTTTCCACTCGCTGTCAAAGCGGTCAAATTTGGCGGGCTTGCGCTCAGGGTTTGTTGTTTCAGGGCCGCAGAATATTGGGCGGATGAAACAGCTGAGAAACTACGCTGGTACACCACTGCCATTGCCGTTGCAGCATGTTGCTGTCGCGTGTTGGAACGATGAAACCCACGTTGCGGCGTCTCGGGCGCTTTACGCAGAGAAGTTTGATCTGGCCGATGAGGTTTTTGCTGGTGTCGAGGGCTATCAATCGCCCGAGGCTGGTTTCTTTTTGTGGCTGCCTGTCGAGGATGCAGAACAAGCAGCAGTAAAGCTTTGGACGCAAACGGGCGTTCGTGTTCTGCCTGGTAGTTATCTGAGCCGCGATACGGATGCAGGTAATCCGGGGCAAAATTATATTCGGGTCGCATTGGTGGCCCCAAAACAAGACGTGCAGCGCGGGCTTATTGCCTTACGCGACTGCATCTACGGATGAGGAAACGGGATATGGCACTACGCACACAAGGTGACCCTTTGTTCGATACGGACATGCAGGCGGCGATTGAAAAACGCTCGAAAGAGTTGATTGGTCTTGGCCTTTTGATCTTGGGCGCGCTGAGCTGGGCGATGCTGTGGAGTTATTCTCCGTCCGATCCAAACTTTATGGTCGCCACAACAGCACCGATCGAGAATTGGCTTGGCCGCTTTGGCGCGTCACTGTCTGGTCCGCTTTTCATGATCGTGGGTAAAGGCGCGTGGGTCATCCCAGCAGTGTTTATCGCGTGGGGCGTGCGCTTTATTTTGCACCGCGGTCAAGAACGTGCGGTGAGCTGTCTGATTTTCTTTCCAATTTTGGTCGCGATCGCCTCTGTCTATGGTGCAAGCCTGACGCCACCTGCGGGGTGGAACCACTCGTTTGGCTTGGGCGGATTGTTTGGCGAGACTACTCTTGCGGTCATTCTTAGTATCTTGCCGTTTTCCCCCGCGTTCGGGGTCAAGCTGATGTCCCTGCTGACTGGTTTGGGCAGTGTGGCGCTTGGTCTGTTCGTCCTTGGGTTCATCAAAGATGAGCTGCGTGTGATCGGACGTTTCTTGTTGGTGGGTTTGGTTGTCACGTATGCGCAGACGTTGAAAGTGTTGGGTAAAGGCGCTTCAGGGGCGGGTGTTGCTGCGCGCCACATGGCCGAGCGTCATGCGCAGATGTGTGAGGCACGCGCGGATGCAAAAGCACTTGAGGCAGCACACCGTCATGAAACACTTCTACCTATGATGCAAAGCGCGGAAGAAAAAGCACGCGTGGCGTCTGTTGTACGTGCGGACCCTGCATTTGGGGTCGAGCCTACGGTAGCTACAAATGCGGCTCCCTTGGTTGCTGATCCACGCCCCGCGCCGATGCCGGTGGCCGAGCCAAAGACAGGCCTGCTTGCGCGCTTGATGCCAAAACCTGCACCTATGCCTGAACCAGAATTGGTTGAGCCTGTCTTAAGTGCTGATTTGTCTGCACCGGATGCGGGAACTGTATCTGCGCGTATTTCTGACGCGATTAAGAACCGCGCGCGCGGTGTCGCGCAAGCTACGCCACAAACTGCGGCGCGCGTTGAGCCATCATTGACGCCCCGTGGCCCTGAGCCGTTGATTGCCCAAACAACTCCGCCACAGATGTATGCGGATGAGGCGCCAATGATGCATGAGGCCCTTGATGAGGGGGCGGATGCCTTGGTTGAAAGCTATGATTCGGTGACGCCCCACGCGGCTGACCCTTACGCCGCGGCAACTCAAACGCCGCCTATGCAAATTCCCACACCGCAAGCGCGTTCAGTTGTGCAGCATCCTGTGAAAAAGGCGATTGTGCCATCACGTCAGGCTAAAGCTGAGGCGCAGCCAGCCCTGAAGTTTGAGGAGAGCGCGAGCCAGTTTGACCTGCCGCCATTGAACCTGTTGCGTGCGCCGGACACTGTTGAGCGGCATCATCTGTCCGATGATGCGCTTGAGCAAAACGCACGGATGCTGGAAAGTGTTCTGGATGATTACGGCGTAAAAGGTGAGATTGTCAGTGTTCGCCCAGGCCCCGTTGTAACGATGTACGAGCTTGAGCCTGCACCCGGTTTGAAGGCCAGCCGCGTTATTGGTCTGGCCGATGACATTGCGCGTTCAATGTCTGCGCTTTCCGCGCGTGTTTCTACCGTGCCGGGACGTTCTGTTATTGGGGTCGAGTTGCCCAACGAAAACCGTGAAATGGTGGTTCTGCGCGAAATCCTGTCAGCACGTGATTTTGGTGACAGCAGCATGCGCCTGCCGCTTGCCTTGGGCAAAGATATTGGCGGCGACAGCATTGTGGCTAACCTTGCCAAGATGCCCCACCTGTTGATCGCGGGGACAACCGGTTCTGGTAAGTCTGTGGCGATCAACACAATGATTTTGTCGCTGCTTTACAAACTTACACCCGATGAGTGCCGCCTGATCATGATTGATCCCAAAATGCTCGAACTGAGTGTTTATGACGGCATTCCGCACCTGCTTAGCCCTGTTGTGACTGACCCCAAAAAGGCAGTTGTTGCGCTGAAGTGGACTGTGGGCGAGATGGAAGAGCGTTACCGCAAGATGTCGAAAATGGGTGTGCGTAACATTGAAGGTTACAACAGCCGCGTCCGCGACACTTTGGCCAAAGGTGAGCTGTTCAGCCGTACGGTTCAAACCGGTTTTGATGAAGACACAGGCGAGCCGATTTTTGAGAGCGAAGAATTCCAGCCCGAAGTGCTGCCCTACATCGTGGTCATCGTTGATGAGATGGCAGATCTGATGATGGTGGCGGGTAAAGAGATCGAAGCCTGCATTCAGCGGCTCGCACAAATGGCGCGCGCGTCGGGCATTCACCTGATCATGGCCACTCAACGTCCGTCTGTTGACGTTATCACGGGTACAATTAAGGCAAACTTCCCCACGCGGATTTCGTTTCAAGTGACTTCAAAAATTGATAGTCGCACCATTCTGGGTGAGCAGGGCGCCGAGCAGCTTTTGGGCATGGGTGACATGCTTTATATGGCTGGGGGCTCCAAAATTACTCGTGTTCACGGGCCATTCTGCTCAGATGAAGAAGTTGAGGAAATTGTAAATTACCTCAAGGCCTTTGGCCCACCTGAATATAAAAGTGGTGTTGTTGATGGCCCCGCGTCGGATCAAGAAAGTGATATCGATCTGGTTCTTGGGCTTGGTGGCAATACCGATGGCGAAGATGCGCTGTATGATACTGCGGTGCAAATCGTGGTTAAGGATCGCAAGTGCTCGACCAGTTATATTCAGCGTAAACTGGCAATTGGGTACAACAAAGCCGCGCGCCTTGTAGAGCAGATGGAGGAGGAAGGTCTTGTCTCTCCTGCTAACCACGTTGGCAAGCGCGAGATCCTGATCCCAGAGGCGCAATAATACGCGCAAAAACGAAAATGTTAGGCGATGTTATTGCCTAGCACTGGTAACTCCGCGAAACAGTGTCATGTAAATGATGCAAAGGTTTGGATGCGGATGAATAGAATGACCAAAATAGCTAGTTTTGCGATGATGGTGCTTTTGGCGCTTGGCGGTCCTGCATCTGCTGCTGAGAAGCTCTCACTAGATCAGATATCGGGCTATCTTAACGACATGACCACTGCGCGGGGGGAGTTCACGCAGATCAATGCGGACCAGACTATTTCTACGGGCACAATCTACATCAAGCGCCCCGGACGCATCCGGTTTGAGTACAACCCGCCAGAGCAAACGCTTGTGATGGCTGGCGGCAGTCAGGTGGCGATCTTTGATGGCAAGTCAGCAAATAATCCCGATCAATATCCATTGCGCCGCACACCGCTGAACCTTTTGCTGGAACGCAACGTGGACTTGGCAAAACGCGATATGGTTGTGGGACATGAATTTGATGGCACGGCGACGTTTGTGCGCGCACAGGACCCTGAAAATCCGCAATACGGCAGTATCCAACTTGTGTTCACCGACAGCCCAACGCAGCTTCGCCAGTGGATCATCACGGATGAGATCGGCTCAGAGACAACCGTGATCCTTGGTCAGCTTGAGACGGATATCCCTCTTGAAGCGCGCTTGTTCAGCATCCCCCAAGAGGCGGAAAATTGGAACTAGCGGTTACGCGCTTATGCCTTGCCGCAAGCGCGGAGTTGACCGTCATAAGTTACTGCGCGGTTACCGACTTCACGTGAGACCCGTAGCAACCACGGCTTTCGGCTGTAACTTCCGCGCGCGTATCCGGTGCGACCTTCATGATATGCAAGGTATTGATTACGAGCGTCGTTGAGCGAGATGCCTAGTCTGTTGCGCGATTTCACCATGTACCAGCCAATAAAATCAGTTGCTGCGCCGATCCTGTCCCGGCGGGCAGCCCAACGCCGTTGATCAGACCGGTATTCGTCCCACGTTCCATCAAGCGCCTGGCTGTAGCCATAAGCTGAGCTTTGACGGCCTAATGGAATAACCCCGAGGGCAAAGCGATAGGGTGTACGTGCATTGGCAATGAACTTACTCTCTTGATAGATTACAGCCATTTGAACAGAGATAGGCACACCCCATTTACCCTGTGTCTTACGCATTGCCCGCAGATAGGATGGACGTTGATCAAGGATACTGCAAGCATTGTCAAGGTTGCGAGGCGCCGAATAATTGCTGCTGCCGCAACCTGCGATTAGCACGCAAAAAATCAATGCGGTGGATAGTCGTTTCATTTGCCTGTTCCCATTTTGATTGGGTTATGCGTTCTAAATAACTCAAATGATGGGTCTGCGAAAGATGTTTTGGATTTCGCTACACAAGAAACGCCAATGTCAGCGGGATCGTGATCAAGGACATCACTGTTGAAGCAACCACCAAGCCCGCAACGGCATCTGCGTCCGCACCGTATTTTTCTGCGAGTAAATAGGATGTCACTGCGACAGGTGTTGCGATTTGTACAATCAAGACTGCTGCGGCCGTGGATTCTAATCCAAAGCATTGCGCGATGAGAGCTGTGGCTCCAACGCAGACCACAACTTTCAGTGCTGACAAAATGATTGAAAGGGGAAGGTGCGCCGGTGTGAGGCGGGCCACGGCAACCCCCAAAGTGATCAGCATGATCGGGATTGCCATATCCCCAACAAGGCCCAAGGCGTTTGTCAGGAATGTCGGTGTTTCCCAGCCTTGCCACAAAAACAACGCACCCAAAATGGTGGCCGCTACGATAGGTTCCTTGAGGACCTTAAGCGGGGAGCCGCCCCCCGCGACCAACCAGATGCCAAAGGTGAATGAGTAGATTGCCATGATCGCGAAAACCACAACCGCATAGCCAAAGCCGGCCTCTCCAAACGCAAAAAGGCACAGCGGCAGGCCAAGGTTACCAGTGTTGCCCATGATCAACGGGGCAAGATAGGTGCGCCGGTCGAGCTTGCCTATTGCGACCAGCCCCCAGCACAGCAGGGTTACCGCGCCGTATGCCGCAACAGTGGCAAGAGACAGCAGCGTCAGCGCGTTTGGATCAATTTCGGTTTGCATCAAAGCAACAAAGATCAAGCAGGGCACAGATATTGTCATGGCCAGTCGCGTGACGAATTCGACACGATACTCAAAGCCCACTTTCACCCAAACAAAGCCAATCATGCCAAGGATAAATACCGGTGCTGTGATCTCGAGAACTGTTAATGCGAGGTTCACAAACTGTTTCCTTCGATTTGGGGTTCGGAGCCCTAGACTCACGTTGCTACAAAGTTTAGGCAATGGCCTCGGGGGTTACAACGCTATGCTCAAAACGCGCGCAAAATACTATCTGGGCCAAATCGTTCGGCATAAAAACCACCCGTTCCGCGGTGTGGTTTTCGACGTGGATGCAGAGTTTGCCAACACCGAAGAGTGGTACGACTCAATCCCCGAGGAAAGCCGGCCTGTGAAGGACCAGCCCTTTTATCACCTTTTGGCGGAAAATGAGCAAAGCTACTACGTCGCCTATGTTTCTGAGCAAAACCTGATCGCAGACTACTCCGGAGAGCCAGTTGGCCATCCCGATTTGGATGAGATGTTTGGCCCCTTCAATGATGGGGCCTACCAACTGCAATACCAGCTAAACTAGCAGGTTAGATGCCCAAGGCGCATCCGTCTTTGCGCGGATCAGAGCCACCTTCAAGCACACCGTTGTCATGCAAAACAATCGCCTGCGCGCCGCCAATTGGGGTGTCTGGTACATCAACAGTATGGCCAAGGCTGGTTAGTTCATTACGCACATCGTCGCTATAGCCGCGCTCAACCTTCAGGGTCCCTTTGTCCGCAAACGAACGGGGCGCATCAATGGCGTCCTGAACTGACATGTCAAAGTCGACCATGTTGCTGATCAAACGCGCATGCCCATTTGGTTGATATGCGCCACCCATCACGCCGAATGGCATAAGCACGCGACCTGCTTTTTTGACGATGCCCGGAATGATTGTGTGCATTGGGCGCTTACCGCCCGCAGCCACGTTGGGGTGACCTCCTTCAAGCGTGAAGCCTGCGCCACGGTTTTGGAACAAAACCCCGTAGTTGGGCGTGGCAATGCCAGAACCGAACCCGTGAAATACAGAATAGATCAACGAAACACTCATCCGGTTTTCATCGACGACGGTGATGTAGATCGTATCTTTGTGAACAGCTTCAGAGAGGGCTTTGGGGTCAGCCATCGCTTGTTTGGGATCGATCAGGTCGCATAAACGGTCCGCTGTATCTTGGGCCAGCAGATAATCGGTTGGCGTGCCTGTGTCAGCGATGAACCGGTTGCGTGCGTCATAGGCAAGCTTTGCGATTTCGGCTTCAATATGCACGCGCTCTGCGCCGAACGGGTCCATGGATTTAATATCAAAGCGCTTCATCATGTTCATCATGAGGATTGCTGTCGCGCCGTGTCCGTTTGGCGGGTGTTCGACCACTTCCAAATCACCGTAGGTGCCGGAAACGGGCTGTGTGTAATCGCACTGGGTGCTTGAAAAGTCGTCCATCGTGTGCGTGCCGCCAGCCGCATTTAGCGTCGCTACCATTTCTTCAGCGACTGTGCCTGTGTAGAAACCATCGCGGCCGTGTTCCGCCAAGTGGCGCAACAATTTCAGCTGTCGTGGGTCGCGGAACACCTCACCGGTTTTGTAGACCTCGCCGCCCTTGAGGAATTGATCGCGCGCGCTTCCCTGAAGTGCTTCAAGCCCCACCGCCCAATCAAAGGCAACACGTGGCGCAACGGGTATACCGTGCTCGGCGTAGTGCATAGACGGCTGCAGCAGAACATCCCAGGGTAGCTGCCCCCAGTCTTTGGAGAGCCGCGCAAAGGCATCAACAGCGCCGGGAATTGTGACGGCAGAAGCATCGCGGAGTGGAATAGTGTCATGACCCTCCGCGCGTAATTTAGCGGCGGAAAGGCCAGCGGGCGCGCGGCCTGATCCGTTCATGGCCTTGATGTCGTTGCTGTTTGGCGGCGTGAAAAGAACAAAGCAATCGCCGCCTAGCCCAGTCATTTGTGGCTCACACAGTCCCAGTACAATTGCTGCAGAGATAGCCGCGTCCATCGCGTTGCCGCCCTTTGCAATGATATCAAGCGCGGTTTTGCTACCGATTGGGTGGGATGTTGCCACCATAGCATCTTGCGCGAAAACGGAAGAACGGTGTGGTTTGTGGAAATCGCGCATGACGTGCCTCGCTTATGGTCTGGTTGGGCAGACATTAGGCTAAATCTTTGGCTCGTCTATGGGGCTTTCGAATTAATGTGGTGTGGGCGCTGGCACTTTGGTGATGACAAAGCTTAGGTGGTTTGTGCCGTTGCTGCGTTTGTACTCAAGATTGTCAGCCAAGGTGTTGATGATGATTAGGCCGAAACCACTTTCAGGCAGGCGACTTGCCTCAGGTGTAGCTGCTTCAGTTGGCAGCTGCACAGCCTCGGGAATGGCCATGCCTTGGTCAAAGACGTGAAACTGCCACGCCCAAACCAGATCATCGGCCATGACATTGATCGTGCCGCAATCTGTGTTGCTGTAAGCGTGCTCACTGATGTTGTTGAGAATTTCTGCCAATACCAATTCGGCAATGGTAATTGTTTCGGCGCCACCCAATGTGCGTTCGGACAGTTGCGTGCGAATGCTACTCAGCACGCGCCGAATACCTGCCGGAGTGGCATCGCACTGCACTTCAAAAGGCATATTAGACGCCTCAACGGCGCGCGTTTGGCTCAAAGCTTTTTCACACATCTGCGGGATACGTCACTGGCAGTTGTTTATGAATTTTGAAAACAGTATCCATGCGGGCCAGGCTGAAAACCTTTTCGACAGCTGAGGACAAGCAGGCAAGCTCTAGCGCTGTGCCGTCTGGCATTTGTTTAAGTGCCGCAACGATCGCACCAAGTCCGCTGGAATCTATGAATGTTACTTCGCTAAGATCAAGTATTGCGCGGCCTGTCTCGTCTTGTGTGGCGGCTCTCATCGCGTCTTTGAATGCAATTGCTGCCATCGCGTCAATCCTTGCCTCTTCGACGCGCAAGACCAGCCCTGCTGGCGTCGTTGTTCGTGTTAGTCTCACCTTTTACCCTCCGGTTCACCCTGCAGACGGGTGTAAAGGCTCAACCGTTACCAATTCCTTTCTTGTGCCCGCGTGATCCGCAGCGCATTTATCTAAAATGATCACCAAACCGGAGCCGCCCGTCATGATTGACTATCCTGCTTTGCACAAAACCATTGATGCGCTGACTGAAGGTGAAACAGATGAGATTGCTCTGATGGCGACGGTCGTGTGTGAGGTGCATCACGCGGATGATCGGTTTGATTGGACTGGGTTTTACCGCGTGACAGAACCCGAAGTTTTGAAAATTGGTCCCTATCAAGGTGGGCATGGATGCCTAAAGATTCCGTTTTCTCGGGGTGTTTGTGGCGCTGCAGCGCGCCTTCAATCCCCACAGTTGGTTGCGGATGTTCATGCGTTTGAGGGGCATATTGCATGTGCGTCGTCCACGCAGTCTGAGTTGGTTTTGCCCGTATTTGACGGGCATGGTGCGCTTTTGGCGGTGTTTGATTTGGACAGCGATCAGCCTGCTGCTTTTACAAATGAAGACGTGCAGCAGATGACATCTTTGTTGCACCGAGTTTTTCAAAAAGTTCTTTAGATAACTGAAATTTTTATCTTGGCAAAGTCAGAATTTTCCGGCTACGTGAAATAACGCATTATTTTTTCACGAAGAGGTTTGAGTCGTGCGACATGAACAGCCGGTCAAAACGCTTGGCGCTGATTTAAGAGCCCTGCGCAAAGCGCGTGGTATGAAGCTGCAAGTTCTCGCAGATACGCTTGGTCGCTCTGTCGGCTGGGTGTCGCAGGTTGAGCGCGATATGTCTGAGCCCTCAATCAATGATTTGCGTGACATGGCGCGTGCACTGGATGTGTCTGTGTCGTCTTTGTTTCGCGTAAATGCAGCGCCTGACGAGGAGGGGCTGATCGTTCGTGCAGGTGCACGCCGCCCAATCGGATCACGCGCCGCCGGTCTGGTTGAGGAGCTTTTGTCGCCCGATCTTAGCGATGACTTCGAGGTGGTGCATTCAAGCTTTGCAGTGGGCGCCGTTCTTGAGCAGTTCGTAGAGCGTCCCACGCAAGAAGTTGGATATATTGTGCGCGGCAAACTTGACGTAACCATCGCGGACAAGACGTTTACCCTCTCAAAAGGGGATAGCTTCCGCGTGAAGGGGCAACCTTTTCGGTGGGCGAACCCCTACAGTGAAACATGTGAGGCGGTCTGGGTTATCGCGCCACCGGTTTATTGATGCGCGGGTCGTGCCTGTGCGGGGGCTGCAGTTTTGAAGTGACGGAGCCCGTCACGCGAATGGCGGCATGTCACTGCACACAGTGCCGCAAGCAATCGGGCCACTACTGGGCGGCAGGCCAAGTAAGCGACACCGGTATTTCAATCACTGGCGCGGCATCGTGGTTTGCGTCTTCGCATACAGTACAGCGCGGCTTCTGCCCGACCTGCGGTAGCGTTTTATTTTGGAAATTAGCTGGTGAGCCATGCGTTAGTTTCTCGCTTGGGGCCATTGATGGGCCAACCCATGGCCAGCTTGATAAACACATACACGTAGGCGCCAAGGGCGACTATTACACAATCGCGGATGATTTACCGCAAAGGGAGAACTAGACATGGCGGATTTTCCAACGACAGCGCGGGTTGTTATTATTGGGGGCGGTGTTGTGGGTGTCTCCACACTTTACCATCTCGCCAAAGAAGGTTGTACGGACTGTGTGCTTCTTGAAAAGAATGAGCTGACAGCGGGCTCGACATGGCATGCGGCGGGCAATTGCCCCAACTTTGCACCCAATTGGGCCGTGATGAACATGCAGCGCTATTCGCTTGAGATGTACCGTGGCCTCGCCGACGAGGTCGACTACCCGATGAATTATCATGTCACAGGTGCGCTGCGTTTGGGGCACAGCAAAGAACGTGCCATGGAGTTTGAAAAAGTTGCTGGCCAAGCCCGCGCGATGGGCTTGCAGATGGATATGATCACCCGCGAGGAGATGAAGGATTATAACCCCTTTGTTGAGACACATGATCTTGAAGGTATCCTTTGGGACCCGCTTGACGGTGATATTGACCCCGCACAACTGACCCAAGCACTTGCCAAAGGTGCGCGCGATTTGGGGGCGAACATCCAGCGCTTTTGCCCAGCGACGGGTGTATCACGTGATGGGGATGAATGGATCGTTCACACGGAAAAAGGCGATATCCGCTGTGAGAAAGTTGTGAACGCGGCGGGGTATTATGCAGCGCGTGTGGGTGAGTGGTTCAAGCCTTTCGGTGGCCGTGATGTGCCGTTAACGGTGATGTCACACCAATATTTTCTGACCGAAGAGATTGACGAGATCAAACAGTGGACCCAAGAAAACGGGCGCAAGACACCAATGATCCGCGACGTAGATAGTAGCTACTATCTGCGCCAAGACAAAAATGGTCTGAACCTTGGGCCATATGAATTCAACTGCAAGGCGCATTGGACCACGAAAGAAGATCCAATGCCGCACGATTTCAGCTTCCAGCTGTATCCCGATGATCTGGATCGTTTGGAGTGGTACATTGAAGACGCGATGGAGCGCGTGCCTTTGCTTGGGACCGGTGGCGTTGGCCGCAACATTAACGGCCCAATTCCATATGCGCCTGATGGTCTGCCGATGATTGGTCCGATGCCTGGTGTGCAAAACGCCTTTGAGGCCCACAGCTTTACGTTTGGTATCGTGCAGGGCGGTGGAGCAGGTAAAGTGATGGCCGAGTGGCTGATCCACGGAGAAACCTCAAATGATATGTGGGCCGTTGATCCGCGCCGCTACACCGCACACGCTGATTTCGACTACAACTTGCAAAAGTCGCTCGAGACTTATGGCCATGAATACGGAATGCACTTCCCGCACAAAGAATGGCCTGCAGGGCGTGACAAAAAGCTGTCACCCAATGATGCGACCGTTCGCGCAAACGGCGGCGTCATGGGGGCCTATAACGGTTGGGAACGTGCGAACTGGTTTGCCAAAGACGGCGATGATACCTCAATCGAGAGTACAGAAACATGGGACCGCGCAGGCCCATGGGAACCCCGCATCAAAGCCGAGGTAGAAGCGGTGCGTGACGGTCTCGGTGTTCTGGATTTGCCCGGGTTTTCGCGGTTCATCCTTAAGGGCGAAGGTGCTGCTGAGGCGCTTCGATCCACCATCACGGGCGCCTTGCCTAAGACTGGCCGGATGAACCTTGCGTATTTCGCAGACACCAAAGGTCGCCTTCTTACTGAGATGTCTGTTGGCCGTTTGGGCGAAGACGAGTTCCAACTTATCACCGCAGCACCTGCGCAGTGGCATGATTTTGAAGTGCTGCATGATCGGTTGCCTGATGGTCTTGAGTTGGTTGATGTTACGGATGACTATTCGACCCTCATTCTAACAGGACCGAAGTCGCGCGAATTGTTGGCTGGCTTGACCGATGGTGATCTGTCGTTGGGGTGGCTAACGATCCAAGATGCAACTGTGGCTGGTGAACAGGCGCGTTTGATCCGTGTTAGCTTTGCTGGTGAATTGGGCTGGGAAATTCATGCACCGATGGGCAGCATTAAGGTCATCTATGACGCTGTGCTTGCCGCCGGTGCAGCGCCGTTCGGGATGTATGCGCTTAACAGTATGCGGATCGAAAAAGGTTACCGTGCGTGGAAGGGTGATCTGTCGTCGGACTACACAGTGCTTGAAAGCGGGATGGAGCGTTTTGTGCGCCTCGATAAACCGCAGGACTTCGTGGGCAAAGCGGCTATCGCAGCAGAGCACCAGCAGGGGCGTAAGAAAGCTTTTGCCACTATGACTGTCGAGGCGGGCGAGCAAGACGCGCCCTATATGGCGCCGGTCTATGCAAACGGTGAAGTGGTCGGCGAAGTCACATCTGCCGCTTACGGATACCGGTGTGATCAGGCCATTGCGCTGGGCATGGTTCGCATTGATGCGGCGGTTGCTGGTACTCAGCTTGAAATTGATGTCTTCGGCAAGCGTATGGCGGCAGTAGTGCAAGAAGATCAGCCCCTCTGGGATCCTGAGAACGCTCGCATCCGCGCGTAATTTAATTGGCTTTGGCGCGGCCCATTGGGACTGCGCCTTTCATTTTCATTATCTTTAAGGGTCCTTCTGATGAGCCTTCCTCAAAAAGCCCGCGTTGTCATCATTGGCGGTGGCGTAATTGGTTGTTCTGTCGCCTACCACCTTGCGAAAAAAGGGTGGAAAGACATTGTCTTGCTTGAGCGTAAGCAGCTGACGTCTGGCACAACGTGGCACGCAGCGGGGCTGATTGCGCAACTCCGTGCAACGGCTAACATGACGAAATTGGCCAAATATTCCCAAGAACTTTACGGCGAGCTTGAAGTAGAAACTGGTGTTGCTACGGGCTTCAAACGCTGTGGTTCAATCACGGTTGCGCTGACTGAAGAGCGGCGTGAAGAGATCTACCGCCAAGCTGCAATGGCGCGCGCTTTCGGTGTTGAGGTTGAGGAAATCTCTAACGAGCGTGTCCAAGAGCTTTACCCGCATATCAACCTCGATGGGGTTGTCGGTGCAGTTTATCTGCCCAAGGACGGGCAGGGCGATCCGGCCAACATTGCACTCGCGCTAGCTAAGGGCGCGCGTCAGAACGGCGCGCTTATTAAAGAGCGCGTAAAAGTGACTGGCATCGCCAAACAAGGGCAACGTGTCACCGGTGTCGATTGGCAAACTGAGGATGGAAATACCGGTCATATCGAAGCAGACATGGTCGTGAACTGCGGTGGCATGTGGGGCCGTGAGGTTGGTAAAATGGCGGGCGTTTCGGTGCCGCTTCATGCTTGTGAGCACTTCTATATTGTCACTGAAAACATTCCCGACATGACGCAGCTGCCCGTTCTGCGGGTCCCTGACGAATATGCGTATTACAAAGAAGATGCCGGTAAGATTTTGCTTGGCGCGTTCGAGCCTGAAGCCAAACCTTGGGCGATGGATGGCATTCCTGAGAATTTCGAATTTGATCAACTGCCCGAGGATTTTGATCATTTTGAGCCAATTTTGGAAAAAGCCGTGGACCGTGTGCCGCTGCTTGCTGAGGCGGGTATTCACACGTTCTTTAATGGCCCGGAAAGCTTTACGCCCGATGATGCGTATCACCTTGGTCTTGCGCCCGAGTTGGATAATTTCTGGGTGGCATGTGGTTTCAACTCGATCGGCATTCAGTCTGCTGGTGGGGCGGGTCACGCGCTGGCCGAGTGGATGGATAGCGGTGAAAAACCGTTTGATCTGGGTGATGTGGAAATTGCACGGATGCAGCCGTTTCAGTCGAATGCGAAGTATTTGTATGAGCGTTCCAAAGAAACATTGGGACTGCTTTACAAGGATCACTTTCCGTTCAAACAAAAAGAAACAGCACGCGGTGTGCGGCGCTCACCTTTCCATAGCCATATGACAGAACGTGGTGCGGTGATGGGTGAGCTTGCTGGCTGGGAACGCCCGAACTGGTTCGCTCGTGAGGCGCAGGAGTCTGCGTATGAATACAGCTGGTCGCGTCAAAACTTCTTTGACAACGTCCGCGAAGAGCACATGGCAGTGCGTCAAAACGTTGGCATGTACGATATGTCATCATTTGGCAAAATCCGCGTTGAGGGGCCAGATGCCGAGGCGTTCTTGAACTATGTCGCTGGCGGCAATTACTCAGTACCCGTTGGCAAAATTGTCTATACGCAGTTTTTGAATAACCGCGCTGGTATTGAGGCTGACGTAACTGTGACGCGCCTTGGCGAGACATCCTATTTGGTCGTGACGCCTGCTGCGACACGTCAGGCGGATCAGGTCTGGCTGATGCGTCACCGCGGTGATTTCAACGTTGTGATCATGGATGTTACTTCTGGTGAAGGTGTGCTGGCAATTATGGGGCCGCGCTCTCGTGAGTTGTTGCAGGCTGTATCGCCTAATGATTTCAGCAACGAAGTGAACCCCTTTGGTACAGCTCAAGAAATTGAGATCGGCATGGGCCTCGCCCGCGTTCACCGCGTCACATATGTCGGTGAGCTTGGGTGGGAAGTCTATGTCTCTGCGGATCAATGCGGTCATGTTTTTGAGGCGGTCGCTGAAGCCGGATTTGACCTTGGCGTGCGCTTATGCGGGATGCACATGATGGATACCTGCCGGATTGAAAAAGGTTTCCGGCACTTTGGCCATGACATTACTTCTGAAGATCATATCCTTGAAGCGGGGCTTGGCTTTGCGGTCAAAAAGGACAAAGCAAACTTCATTGGCCGCGATGCAATTTTGCGCAAACAGGACGTGGGCCTTGAGAACCTTTTGGTGCAATTCAAACTGAACGATCCAGAGCCGCTGTTGTATCATAACGAGCCTATTTTGCGTGATGGTGAGGTGGTCGGATATCTTTCCTCTGGTGCCTACGGTCACAACGAAGGTGCCGCGATGGGCATGGGCTACGTGCCGTGCAAAGGCGAGACCGCTGCTGAGATGCTCGGTTCAAAATTTGAGATCGATGTGGCTGGTGCGCGCGTTGAGGCGACAGCACAGATGAAACCTTTCTACGATCCGAAGTCAGAACGGGTTAAGGTCTGAGATAATTCAGTGTAAAGGCGGTGCATGACTGACACCTATGCCCCGCCCGATATCCCGCTAGAGATTTTGCACGACGATCATGAGATTGTTGTCGTGAACAAACCTGAGGGTTTGTTGAGTGTTCCCGGCAAGGGTGAACATCTGGCTGACTGTCTTGAGGCGCGGGTCCGTGCAGTGTTTCCAACCGCGTTGACGGTCCACCGGCTTGATCGCGACACGAGTGGCGTCATGGTGTGGGCGCTGACCCCTTATGCCCAACGCCATATCAACCTGCAGTTTGAAAAACGCCACCCTAAAAAGACGTATGTTGCGCGGGTGCATGGCAGCGTTGAGGGGGACGAGGGCACTGTAGATTTGCCGATGATCGTCGATTGGCCCAACCGCCCGCTACAGAAGATTTGTCATGAAATGGGCAAGCCTGCGGTCACCAATTGGAAAGTGATTAAGCGCTTGGACGGCGAGACGCGGCTGCGCATGTTCCCACAAACGGGCCGGTCCCATCAGTTGCGCGTTCACTGCCTTAGCATGGGAAACCCGATTATTGGCGACCCGTTCTATGCGCCTGAAACAGCGGCAGAATATCCACGGATGATGCTGCATTCAGAGGTGTTGGAATTGCACCATCCCGACGGTGGGCAGCGTCACCGTTTCCGCGCAAAGGTCCCATTTTAGGCAGCGGCAATAGACGTAACGAAAAAGGCCCCGCATGTTGCGAGGCCTTCTTTTTCGTTGTTTTGGGCCCGCTACTTATTCGGCGACAAATCCGGACAGTGCTTTGACTTCAAGGAATTCATGAAGACCGAACGCACCACCTTCGCGGCCATTGCCTGACTGCTTGTAGCCGCCAAAAGGTGAGCCTTGGGCGAAGCCTTTGCCGTTGGTTTCAACCATGCCTGAGCGTAGTTGACGACCTACGCGCATACGCTTGCCATCGTCCGAGCTTTGCACATAGTTGGTAAGACCATAGACAGTGTCATTGGCCAGTGCGACAGCTTCTTCTTCTGTGTCGAAGGGAATGATTGACAGCACAGGGCCAAAAATTTCGGTCCGCGCAATTTCCATGTCGTTGTTCACATCAGCAAAAACTGTCGGGCGGACAAAATAGCCACGGTTCAAGCCGTCTGGGCGACCTGTGCCACCAGCGACGAGGCGCGCTTCTTTCTTGCCAATCTCGATCAGGTCTTGGATTTTGGCGAACTGTGCTTCTGACACGACGGGGCCGATGTGCTCGCCTTCTTCAGATGCAGGACCGACGCGTGTTGCTTCTGCTGTTGCTGCGGCTTGGATGACTGCTTCATTATAGCGGCTGCGTTCGACAAGCATACGTGTGGGGGCGTTACATGATTGGCCGGAGTTGCGGAAACAGCGTGCTGCTCCGCGGTTTACAGCATCTTCGTCTGCATCGGCGAAAATAATGTTTGCACCTTTGCCGCCCAATTCAAGGCTGACGCGCTTAAGAGTGTCGGCGGCGGCTTTTGAAATTGCGATACCTGCGCGTGATGAGCCTGTGAAGCTGACCATGTCCACATCAGGGTGGCATGAAAGCTGTGAGCCAACGCCGGTCCCATCCCCGTTTACCAAGTTGAATACGCCGGCAGGGAAGCCCGCCTCATGCATGAATTCAGCGAACAAAATACCTGACAGCGGGGATACTTCCGATGGTTTCAGCACAACTGTACAGCCGGTTGCGATGGCGGGGATAACTTTCAGGATGATCTGGTTCATTGGCCAGTTCCAAGGCGTGATCAAAGCACAAACGCCAATCGGCTCCAGAAGTGTAGCCTCGGTTGGTGTGTGCATTTTTTCAAATTTAAACCCGTCGAACGCTTTCAAAAAGCCGTCGATGTGCCATGTGCCGGCGCCAATTTGTTGAGCGCGCGCAAGTTGCTGCGGTGCGCCCATCTCTGTTGAGATTGCTTGGGCCATGTCTTCGGCGCGGGACACGTAAATGTCGCGGAACTTTTGCAACAATGCCACGCGGTCAGCTTTGTCTGTTTGGGACCAGCCGGGAAATGCGGCTTTCGCTGCTGCAACTGCTGCATCTGTGTCAGCCTGATCCCCGATGGCGATCGTGGCGCATACTTCCTCGGTTGAGGGGTTGATGACATCCATCGTTGCAGCACTGTTGGGGGCGACCCATTGACCGTTGATGTAGAATTCCTGAGTGTTCATTTCGCGCTCCCTGATGGCCTAAATTTTGTGCACACTGTCACGAGGAGGCGGGTTCGTTCAAGCCTCAGTTACGTCACTAACATGCGGGTTCCGTCCTTTAAATGTGGATAAAGCATTTGCATGTGATCATTGCGCAGTTTGATGCAGCCAGTCTCATAGGCCAGCCCGATTGACCACGGTATGTTGGTGCCGTGAATGCGGTAGTATGTGGGGCGCCCGTTCACTGCCATGTCAAGCGCCGCCGCGCCCATGGGGTTACGCGGATTGCCGCCATCAAGCCCGCCTTTGTATTGGGCATAAAGGTCTGGCCGTCGTTTGAGCATACGGGGCGTCGGGGTCCAGCGGGGCCATTCAGCTTTGCGGTGAATTGTGGCACGGCCTTTGAAATCAAGGCCTTGTTCACCCAAGGAAACGCCCACACGCCGCGCTAAGCCGCGCTTGCGAATATGAAAAAGCTGAAATCTGTCTGACAACACCCGAATACTGCCTACGCGCCAAGAGGCAGGGACTTTAACCGTCGCGGGTTTGAAGTGCTCTTCCAGCTCGTACGCGCCATTTGGGTCTTTCGCTGCGCGCTTAAAGAACGCCGCAGCAGGAGAAGCTACAAGCAAAGCAGGTGATGCAAAAAGAAAAGATCGCCGAGAAATCATAACAAGACACCGTTTATGCGTACTGATGTTAACATAAGGCAAAATGCGGGCGCAAAACGAAAGCCGCCGCATCACAAAATTTTGCCTCAGACAGCGACCAGATAACAAAAAGCCCCACTATTTCTAGCGGGGCTTTGAGATGATTAAGCGGTGAGAAAGAATTTACTCTTCTTCGTCGCCTTTTTTCTTTTTCGGCTCTTCTTTGATCTCTTCGCCAGTTGCTTGATCCACTACTTTCATAGAAAGGCGAACCTTGCCGCGGTCATCAAAGCCCAGCAGTTTGACTTTCACTTCCTGACCCTCTTTGAGGACGTCGGATGGGTGGTTCAAACGGCGGTTTTCGATTTGGCTGACGTGTACCAAGCCATCGCGCTTGCCAAAGAAGTTCACGAACGCACCGAAGTCGACGATTTTGACGACTGTACCGGTGTAGACCGCGTTCACTTCTGGCTCTGCCACGATGGAATAGATCATGTCGTAGGCTTTTTGGATGGCTTCTGCGTTTGCAGAGGCAATCTTGATGATGCCGTCATCGTTGATGTCGACTTTAGCGCCGGATGTTTCAACGATTTCACGGATCACTTTACCACCAGAACCGATGACCTCACGGATTTTATCCGTTGGAACCTGCATTGTTTCAATGCGCGGTGCGTGAGCAGAGAATTCACTCACGCCAGACAGCGCTTTGTTCATCTCGCCAAGGATATGCATACGACCGTCTTTCGCTTGGTCGAGTGCTTTTTCCATGATCTCAGGTGTGATGCCTGCTACTTTGATGTCCATCTGAAGTGATGTGATACCTTTTTCGGTACCCGCCACTTTGAAGTCCATATCGCCAAGGTGATCTTCGTCGCCAAGGATATCGGTCAGGATCGCGTATGATCCGTCATCTTCAAGAACGAGGCCCATCGCCACACCAGCAACAGCTGATTTGAGCGGCACGCCCGCGTCCATCATGGACAAAGAGCCACCACAAACTGACGCCATTGAAGACGAACCGTTTGATTCAGTGATCTCAGACACAACGCGCACAGTGTACGGGAAGTCTGTTGCAGCTGGCAGAACAGCCTGAAGGGCACGCCATGCAAGTTTACCGTGACCGATTTCGCGGCGACCGGGAGGGCCAAAGCGGCCAACCTCACCAACGGAATAGGGAGGGAAGTTATAGTGCAGCAAGAAGTTCGACTTATACATGCCTTGAAGGCTGTCAATCATCTGCTCGTCATCGCCTGTGCCCAAAGTGGTTACAACCAAGCCTTGTGTCTCGCCGCGTGTGAACAGGGCTGAGCCGTGTGTGCGTGGCAAGAAGCCAGTTTCACAAACGATGTCGCGGACTTCATCCGTACGACGACCATCAATGCGCTTGCCGTTTTTCACAACATCACCGCGCAGAACGCCGCTTTCGAGTTTCTTGAGCGCTGTGCCAAGGTTCTCGTCTGCGAGCTGCTCTTCTGACAGGCTTGCTTTGATTTCTTCTTTAACGGCGGCAACAGCGGTTGTGCGCTCTTGCTTGTCACCGATTGCATATGCCGCGCGCATTTTATCTTCGCCAGCGGCTTTAACTGCTGCGAACAAATCGCTGTAGTCAGGTGCTTGGAAGTCAAACGGCTCTTTGGCGCAATCCTCAGCCAAAGCAATGATCAGATCGATCGCTGGTTGGATTTGCTCGTGAGCAAATTTCACAGCACCAAGCATCTCGGCTTCAGTAAGCTCGTAAGCTTCTGATTCAACCATCATCACAGCGTCTTTTGTGCCGGCAACAACCAGATCAAGGCGTTGATCAGGGTTGTTCTTTAGATCGTGCATATCGTCGATCTCTGGGTTCAAGATGTAATCGCCATCTTCATAACCAACGCGGCATGCAGCGATTGGGCCCATGAATGGAGCGCCAGAAATGGTCAGCGCAGCAGATGCCGCGATCATTGCAACCATGTCAGGGTCGTTCACGCCGTCGTGGGACAGAACAGTACAGATCACCAGAACTTCATTTTTGAAGCCAGGAACAAACAACGGACGGATCGGGCGGTCGATCAGGCGCGATGTCAGTGTTTCTTTTTCTGTTGGGCGGGCTTCGCGTTTGAAAAAGCCACCGGGGACTTTACCAGCAGCGTAATATTTCTCGTTGTAGTGCACTGTCAGCGGGAAGAAGTCTTGGCCCGGCTTTTGTGCTTTTGCGAAGGTGACGTTCGCCATTACGGATGTCTCACCGTAAGTAGCGATAACAGAACCATCAGCTTGGCGAGCAACTTTGCCTGTCTCAAGCGTGAGGGTTTCTTCACCCCATTGGATAGATTTTTTCGTGACGTTAAACATATACGTTTCCTAGTTCGGCCCACGTGGGGCCATTAGCGTAGAGGGCGAATTCCCTCTGATCCCGATATCTTATTTGGTGGGCGCTGGAATCCGGGCGCCAACTTTCAGATAGCGGCGCAATACAACAGAAAGGGCAGTTTGGGAAGCAATACCGCAAGGCCGCAATTATTCCGACGTATTGCGTCCGAAAATGGCCTTTGGTGCGATAGGGTAGAAAGCAAAAAGGCCGCCTGATTTAACAGACGGCCTTTTCGTATTCGACTGGTTTGAAATGCGCTTAGCGGCGCAGGCCCAAACGCTTAATCAGGTCTTGGTAACGTGCTTCGTCTTTGCCGCGGACATAGTCCAAAAGCTTACGACGCAGAGCAACCATTTTCAGAAGGCCACGGCGACCGTGGTTGTCTTTTTTGTGTGTTTTGAAATGCTCAGTCAGGGTCGCGATGCGCGACGACAAGATTGCAATCTGAACTTCGGGGGAACCAGTATCACCCTCTTTGATTGCGAAATCTTTCATGATCTGTGCTTTTGTTTCAGCTGTAATCGACATCGGGGTCTCCTTTAAGGTTAGAGTGATGGCGCAAGCCGAGATGTCGTTCAGCAGGGCCCATGGAGGTATCCTCGCAAAGCGCGGTTGAGGGCATATAGGCACAGATGGCCGCAAATGGAAGCGATTCTTTGCGCTCTGCTTACTGCGTTACAGCCTAGCTTACTCCGCAGCGGGGCCAATCACCGTTCCGTAAGAATCCGACATAAGCATCAACACCAAATCAGAGACATCTTCAATAGCGTCAGACGGGACTGTCCCAATCGTTTGCCCCGCCAACAAAAACCTCGGTTGTGCCGTTCAGGCGTGGCCGCAGTTGCACTTCACTAGCGTCATAGGGTTTCTCATCATCAATAATCACAATCAGCTGGTCTGTGTTGGGCCTGAACTCCGCAAAGTTGTACGGATATTGCCATGCCCATTGGGCAAAGCTCGGCGGACGGATTGATGGCTCTGGCGATATTAGTTTTAACATTTTAATCCCTACTCAAACTATCGCCCAAAGACGGGTGATCTGTGGCAAGGATGTGGAGGCGTCCGCCGCGAACTGTGGCAAGACTTTGGGCTTTAGTGAGATTTGTTTGCAGTTAAGTCCAAAGTACAGGTTTTTGACTGTAGGCAATATAAAGCGGGTGTTTGGGGTGCCCGTCTTTGGACAAGCCCAAATGCGATAGCGGTTTGCCCGTCTGATCGAGTAGTCCTTTCACAAAGGCGCCCCGCTCCATAAAGGCACCGTGTGTTCCCCATGCGCACACGATTTGATCTGCGATGACCGCCGCCTGCGTGATCGCGGCGTCATTATTCGGACCGATTGGGTCTTTTGAAGCGCGCATTTTGCGTGGGTCCGTATCGCGCCACGCAAAGATATTGGTCACACAAAAGCTGCCAAAGCCCAAGGTCCGCGCACGCCTTTCACAACGTTCAACAGTTGGGTCGTTTTGCACCTCTGTTGCGGTGGATGGGTTCAGCATAACGAACAAAACGTGCTTTTGGGATTGGTCCCAGGTGCGCGTGAGGGAGTAGCGGTATTTCTCACAATCTGAATAGACCGCTACGGACGGCGCATCATCTTTGATATGTGTTCGTGTGATCATTCGGCAGGTAAGTTAAACACCCGCGAAGGATGTAGGTTGCCCGCTTTGAAAATACCAACAGCGACAGGAACGCCTTGGTGGCTTACCCATGCTTCTTCGCCGTATTCCGCCGCGCCAATTGCCATGGCAGGGTTGCCGTTGCGAAATCGCGTGGCCGCTGCTGCATCACATGTCAGATGCGGTAGATCACTCAGGCCCAACTCAAGCGGGAGCAGCAGGTCGTCAATATCAGCGGTACGCGCAAGCTCTTCAATGCGCTCAAGACCGATCGCGTTTTCCGCATCGAAAGGGCCTGACCATACACGGCGTAACCATGCAACGTGACCATAACAGCCCAATGCTTCGCCCAAATCACGCGCGACTGATCGCACGTATCCGCCTTTGCCGCAGGTCATTTCAATAATCGCGTGATCCGCATCTGGCCGGTCACTCAGGATAATCTCGTCAACAAAAAGTGGACGTGCGGCGACTTCGAAGTCTTCGCCATCACGGGCAAGTTTATAGGCGCGTTCACCATCGATTTTTACTGCTGAAAACTTTGGGGGCACTTGCTCAATATCGCCCAGAAATGCCTGTAGTTTTGCTTTGATGTCATCGTCCGTGGGGCGGATGTCAGAGCGTGCGATGATTTCACCCTCTGCGTCATCAGTGTTGGTTGCCTCACCAAATTTCACGGAAAACTCGTATGCCTTCAGCGCGTCTGTGATGAAGGGAATGGTTTTTGTGGCCTCACCCAACGCTACGGCCAAAACGCCGGTTGCATCAGGATCAAGCGTGCCTGCGTGCCCTGCTTTTTTGGCATTGAACGCCCAACGCACTTTGTTCACCACAGTCGTAGACGTGGAGCCTGCGGGTTTATCAATGATGATCCAGCCGCTGATGTCGCGGCCATTTTTGCGTCGTGCCATGTAAATACTCGGTGTGTTAGTGTGAGGCAGAGATGATCGGCCCCATCGGCTGACCAATATCAGAGCGGCCAAGGGATGGGGCGTGCAACTTGCTTATGCGCCCGTCAAAGTAAAGCGCGTTGGGTGTTTTAAGGGCATCTTTGAAAAAGAGTGCCATTTGGTGGAACGTAACGGCCCCGTTCGACATGACGAAAAAGACGGTCCCGCCATTGTCTGCAGTGCCGACGCCATTGCGGATGTTGGTAAATGTGCTTTTTGGCAAAAAGCGGGGATGCAATTTGCCGTCAATCACAAACATCGGACCGGATTGTGTGGCATGGACACAGGGCTGTGGGGATTGCTGAAAAGCGAGGGTTTCAATAACCCGAACGGCGCTGGGCGTGATGCACAGGATCCCGTTTGGTAACAGTCCGAAGTTGCCGGGGCCTGCGTTTGGGATGACACGCATAATTTCAACGCCGTCCTCCACATAGTAACCGACGGGTGATCGATCCGGATGATACATGCCTGCGTTCATCGCAAAAGGCAGGGGGCCTTGGGTGGCTTCAAGGCGGCGGAAACTGCCAATGACCTCGCCATCTTCACCCCTAAGATTCAGTTTCAACACAGACGGGTCGTTCACAGTACAAACGGTATATTCAGCGCCCTCATGGCTTTGCACGGCGCATGTCGTTGGTTGAACATCCGCAAGCGCGCATGTGCCCGAGGCCCAAAAGGCCAACGTGAGAAGCGCACGCCGCATTGTTTTAGTCCTCGGCGTCGTCGCTAGGCGCTTGCGCATCGCGGCGCACAACGTCTTGGGCCAGCAATTTCTTGGTGGCATCAATCTGATCGTAGGTGTCATCCGCCAAAAACCGCAGCTCGGGCGAAAAGCGTAAGGTCAGCTTCTTGTCAAGTGCGTGCCGCAACTCACCTTTGTTGCGCTTAAGTGCGGCGATTGCCTCTTCCTTTTTGTCCCCGCCCAATGGCAGCGCGTAAACAGTCGCGATCCGCAAATCGGGGCTTACGCGCACCTCACCGATAGATAGATACAGCCGGTTCAGGTCTGGATCGTGGATTTCTCCACGGGTCAAAACCTCCGACAGAGTGCGGCGAATAAGCTCGCCCACGCGCAATTGGCGTTGGGACGGAGCACCAGAGTTATCAAATTTGTTCTTTGCCATACGCGGGATGTATGACGGATGGCCTTCCTTGCCAAGCGTAGGTGTCGTAGGACGGTACGGAATATGGAGAGAATGATGACTGATTTGCCGAAAATAGTGGTAACGGGTGCTTCTGGCCGGATGGGGCAGATGCTGTGCCAGACAATTTCCCAGAGTAATGCCTGCACATTGGTTGGTGCGATTGAGCGTGCGGGTCATGATTGGATCGGCCGTGATATCGGCGTTGCGATGGGTAGTACTGAAATGGGCGTGATCGTCAGCGACGATGCTCTTGCCGCATTTGCACAAGCACAGGCAGTCATTGATTTCACCGCTCCCGAAGCGACGATTGAGTTTGCGGCCATCGCTGCACAAGCCCGTGCGGTGCACGTCATCGGCACTACGGGCTTCACTGATGAGCAGATCGAGCGGCTTGAGCCGGCCAGCCGTCACTCGGTTCAGGTGCGCGCGGGAAATATGTCTCTGGGTGTAAACTTGCTGACGAAACTCACCCAAATGGTGGCCAAAGCGTTGGATGAGGATTTTGACATCGAAGTGATTGAAGCCCACCACCACCACAAAGTGGATGCCCCAAGCGGAACCGCATTGATGTTGGGCGAGGCTGCTGCAGCGGGTCGCGGTGTTGCACTTAACGATGTGCGCGACGCGGGGCGCGATGGCATGACGGGCGCGCGGAAACGCGGCGATATCGGTTTTGCCGTGGTCCGTGGTGGCGATATTGTTGGAGAGCATGACGTGATGTTTGCCGCCGCTGGTGAGCGGCTTGTACTGCGCCACATGGCAACAGACAGAGCTATCTTTGCGCGCGGTGCCCTAAAGGCTGCGCTTTGGGGTCAATCGCGTGGACCTGGGCAATACGATATGTTCGACGTTTTGGGCCTTTAGGCCGCTGATTGATCCAAATTGGCATGCCCTGCGTAACAACAGCGTATGTCAACGAGGATCGCGCCATGGGCTTGGGATATGTCTTTGCCACTATTTTGATTGAAACATATGCGCTTGCGTCTGCAGCGCAGGCCGATGGTTTTGCGAAAATTGATAACGAAGAACGCTTTCGCAGCGTTATCCAAGGCAAGTCACTTCACTATCCGGGCATTAAGCTGCGAGTGGAAGAAACGGGCGAGATTATGGGCCGCGCACTTGGTCGTGCCGTGACTGGCGATTGGGCGTGGCAATCAGGCTATTTTTGCAGAAATCTTAAGTGGGGATCGCGTGACATTGGCTACAACTGCCAAGAGGTGCGCGTGAACGATAACAAGTTACGTTTTACATCAGATCGTGGCGCAGGACGTTCGGCGGTTTTATCACTGCGTTAGCGCTGCCTTATGTCTCGATCAAAAGTCGATCGCGATTCCTTTCTTTTCCCAATCACCAAAGCGAACAGGTTCAGGGCCATCCCGGCCACCAAGTTCCTTGGGCAGTGCGTCGGCTTTTGCTTTGGCGCGGCGCTCTTCGGCTTCGGCTAGCGCGCGTTTGGCGGCTTCAGGAAGATTTTGGTGCGGGTCATTTGTTGCGTCAGTCATGAGCGTGATATAGGCCGCAAGCAATTGTTGATCAAGGATATCACCACATGGCGGATCAAGGACTGGCTCCACGGCGCGCAGCGCTTAAACTTCTTGAGGCAGTTTTGGCCCAAGGGCGTTTGCTGGCCGAGGTGAGCAATACCCTCGATCACCTCAAGGCAGAGGACCGCGCACGCGCGTATCGTTTGGCTGTTCAAACACTGCGGCACCTTGATAAATGCGACCGCGTTCTCAAACCGCATTTGAAAAAGAACCCTCCACTGGTCGTGATGAATATCTTGCGATTAGGCGTTGTGGAGATCTGCGAAGACGGTGCTGCGGCGCACGGTGTGGTGAATGCGGGCGTCACGCTGACTTCGAAATTGCCGCGGGTCGGTGGCCTCAAAGGTATGGTGAATGCTGTGTTGCGCCGCGTGGCCGAAACGGGTCCGGATGCTTGGGCAAAACTGCCGCCCGCCCGCATGCCCAATTGGCTGCGTGGCCCGCTTGTGGCGGCGTGGGGCCGTAGCAGTGTCGAGGCCATGGAAAAAGTCCAAGCCGCAACGCCTCCGCTCGATATTTCTTTGCGTGGTCGCGACGGTGATGTGACGCCCGAAGCTGTGACGCTTCCCACGGGATCGCACCGTATTGCGGCGTTTGGGCAAGTCTCAAAGCTTGATGGTTTCGATGAGGGTGCTTGGTGGGTTCAAGACGCCGCGGCTGCCCTTGCTGTCAAAGTGCTTGCCCCCAAAGCAGGTGAGCGTGTCTTGGATCTGTGTGCAGCACCGGGCGGCAAGACGATGCAATTATCTGCGGCTGGCGCAGATGTTGTGGCCGTTGATGATAACGCCAACCGTCTCAAGCGGGTTGAGGAAAACCTCAAACGTGTGGATTTGAAAGCGCAGCTGGTGACCAGTGATGTGTTTGAAGTGAGCGCAGATGAGCACGGGCTTTTCGATGCTGTGTTGCTGGATGCGCCGTGCTCGGCAACCGGTACGATGCGCCGACATCCGGATTTGCCCCACGCCAAAGACGGCAGTGATTTTGGTGCGCTGATCGATTTACAGGCGCGAATGCTTGCGCATGCGATGCGTCTTGTGAAGCCAGGCGGCCGGCTGGTTTTCTGCACCTGTAGCCTGCTGCCCGATGAGGGTGAGGTCCACATTGATGAGGCGGACTTGACAGGCTGGAGCGTTAACCGTGCGGCGCTGTCTGTTGAGGCTGTTGAACCAAATTGGATCAGTGACGAGGGAGGTTTACGCTTGCGGCCTGATTATTGGGCTGAACGCGGCGGCATGGACGGATTTTATATCGTGTGTCTGCGCAAAGACGATTGATGACACCTTGCGAGCAACGGGCTAACCTGTGACAAAACCGGCCATATCGTAGGATGTGGTGTTAGGGTGTTGCGGCATAAACGTCGCGTAGTCGGGTGAGTTAGTTGAGCAAAAAACAAGTTCCAACGATGGCGGATCGCTTTCATGCGTGGCGTGCTGGTAAATGCGCTGCGGCGACGGGATTTGTAGGCCAGCCTGAGCCTCGCAGTATCGGCAGTTACAACAAAGGCCGCCAGATCGTGGCGGGTAACCTGATGTTTGCCGGAGAATTGATCGAAGCGCCCGATACATCACTTTGGGACATTGAAATGCCGTCCGCGGATTTCAGTAGCGAGGCTCACGGGTTCTTGTGGCTTGATGATCTGGCCGCGGCAGGTGATGCCAAAGCCCGCGATCTGGCGGGACTGTGGCTGTCGGAGTGGATCGCAAAGTACCCCGCACCTTCACTGCCCGCATGGTCCCCTGAGGTAACAGGGCGGCGCGTAATCCGGTGGGTGAACAACGCGCTGTTTATTTTGCGCGGTAGTGGCGCGGATATTTCTGACGATTACTATAAATCTCTTTCCAAGCAGACTGAATTCTTGGCCCGCCGTTGGCGTGTTTTGCCAAGTGGTTTAAGCCGTTTCGAAGCGCTTGTTGGGATCATTTATGCTGGCCTGACCATTGAGGGGATGGAGCATCACGTTGATCCGGCCATGAAAGCATTGGCTAGCGATTGTGACGCCCACATTGATGCGCAAGGCGCGATTGCAAGCCGTAATCCCGAAGAACTGTTGGACGTACTAACCCATTTGACGTGGGTACAAAAAGCGTGTGCGGCTGTTGAGCGTGAGCCAGCAACTGCGATCAATAATGCGGTTGAGCGGATAGGCCCAACTCTGCGGGCGCTGCGTCACGCAGATGGTGGACTTACGCGTTTTCATGGCGGTGGGCGCGGCGTGGACGGCAAGCTTGACCAAGCGCTTGCAGATGCTGCGAGCCGCGTGGCGCGTACGGGTGATGCTGCCATGGGATTTGCGCGGTTGAATGGCGGACGCACGAGCCTGATTGTTGATGCAAGCCCGCCTCCCGTAACCACGAATGCGCGCCGCGCACATGCCAGCACCTTGGCGATGGAAATCACGTCTGGCAGGCGGCCATTGATCGTAAACTGCGGGGCAGGTGTATCTTTCGGTGACAGATGGGCGCGGGCGGGACGGGCGACGCCGTCTCATTCTGTTCTGCATCTTGAGGGGCTGTCCTCTGCTCAGTTAAACGATGAAGGGCATCTGGTAGGTGGTCCGCAAACGGTTCAGTTGGATATTGAACGTACATCAGAGAACCAAAAGTTGGGTGCCGCGCATGATGCTTGGGCAGGCTCACACGGGCTGACGCATGTGCGCGAACTGGAGCTGTCCGCAGATGGGCGCGTTTTAAACGGTTCTGATATGCTTACAACGATGAATGATGCGGATAAGAACCGCTTTGATTTGGCTTTGGATGCCACATCTTTGCAGGGCATTGCCTACAGCGTTCGGTTTCACCTACACGCAGAAGTGGACGCCTCACTGGACATGGCTGGCCGTGCGGTATCGCTTGTTTTACGCTCGGGTGAAATTTGGGTGTTTCGCGCAAGTGAAGCTGTGCAACTGTCACTTGAGCCGTCTGTTTATCTGGAAAAGGGGCGAATTGCCCCGCGTGCGACAATGCAGATTGTCCTTTCGGGTAAAGCCGTGGCATACGCCAGCCAAGTGAAATGGTCACTCTCCAAAGCGCAGGACACGCCACTGGCGGTACGCGATTTGTTCAATAGTGACGATGCACGCGACTGGAACGACTAAACTTAGGACCAAACACATGCCCAATCTTGCCCCTGTTACCCGCGCTTTGCTGTCAGTTTCTGACAAAACCGGACTTGTTGAATTGGGCCAAGCGCTTGCGCGGCACGGGGTTGAATTGCTGTCTACGGGCGGCACAGCAAAGACGCTACGCGATGCGGGTCTAAACGTGAAAGACGTGTCCGAGGTGACTGGTTTCCCCGAAATGATGGATGGGCGTGTCAAAACCCTTCACCCCGTTGTGCATGGTGGCCTTCTTGCCCTGCGCGATAACACAGAGCACCGCGCCGCAATGGTTGAGCATGGTATTGGCCCGATCGATTTGGTTGTCGTGAACCTTTATCCGTTTGAAGAAACAGTTGCCAAGGGCGCCGACTACGACACCACTATTGAGAACATCGACATTGGTGGACCTGCGATGATCCGCTCGGCCGCAAAAAACCACGGGTTTGTGAACGTTGTTGTCGATGTTGAAGATTATGCGGCTGTCATTGCGCAACTTGATGCAAATGGAGGGCAAACTGAGTACGCATTCCGTCAAGGTCTGGCCCAAACGGCCTATGCGCGCACCGCAGCTTACGACACTGCGGTTAGCACTTGGATGGCTGCGCAAGTTGAAGGCACGCCGCGCCGTGTTTCAGTTTCAGGCACATTGGCGCAAACACTTCGTTACGGCGAGAACCCGCATCAGTCAGCGGCATTCTACACGGATGGTAGCACCCGCGCGGGCATCGCTACGGCCAGACAACACCAAGGCAAAGAATTGTCTTATAACAACATCAACGACACGGATGCGGCGTTTGAATTGGTAAGTGAATTTGGCGCTGGTGCGCCAGCCTGCGCTATCATCAAGCATGCTAACCCATGTGGTGTGGCGACAGGTGAGACACTTCGTGATGCCTACACGCGGGCCTTCCAGTGCGACCAGACAAGCGCCTTTGGCGGGATCATCGCGTTGAACCAAACGTTGGACGCTGCAACGGCTGAGGAAATCACCAGCATCTTTACCGAAGTCGTCATCGCCCCCGATGCAACGCCTGAGGCGATGGAAATCTTTGCCAATAAGAAAAATCTGCGCCTTTTGACCACTGGTGGTTTGGCGGATGCTGCTGCGGCAGGCCAGACGATCCGTCAGGTAGCGGGTGGTTATCTTGTGCAAGACAAAGACACAGGCCGCGTCAGCATGGATGATCTGAAGGTGGTGACGAAAAAGCAGCCAAGCGAGCAAGAAATGAAAGACTTGATGTTTGCTTGGACTGTGGCGAAGCACGTCAAATCAAACGCGATAATCTACGTCAAAGACGGTGCGACTGTTGGTGTAGGCGCAGGCCAGATGAGCCGCGTTGACAGCACACGCATCGCTGCACGCAAAGCTGAAGATATGGCGCAAGAACTTGGTTTGGCCGCGCCCTTGACCCAAGGGTCTGTGGTTGCGTCCGATGCGTTCTTCCCATTTGCAGACGGCTTGATCACTGCGGCTGAAGCAGGTGCCACCGCAATTATTCAACCCGGCGGCTCAATGCGTGACGATGACGTAATTGCTGCAGCTGATGAGGCTGGCCTTGCTATGGTATTCACCGGCATGCGCCACTTCCGCCACTAATGAAGCGCGCGCTCACAGTTGCCGCGCTGATCTTTGTGTTGGATCAAGCGATTAAGGTTTGGGTCGTTCAGGTCATGGACCTTAAAACGCTTGGGTCGATTAACGTGATTGATCCCTATCTTAATCTGCGCATGGCATGGAACCGAGGTGTTAACTTCGGTTTGGGTGCTGGGCTCGACATGCGCTGGATACTCATTGGTGTCGCACTTGTGATCACGGCTGCTGTGGTGTGGTGGGTCGCGCGGGAACAAATGGGCAAATGGGCGCAGATCAGCGCCGGTTTGCTTATTGGTGGGGCGCTTGGCAACATCATTGACCGGATTGTTTATGGCGCCGTTGCGGACTTTTTGAATATGTCCTGCTGCGGGATTGAGAACCCTTTTGCGTTTAACGTGGCCGACATCGCCATTTTTGTGGGCGCGATTGGTTTGGTCTTTTTGACGCCGTCTGGTGAAAATAAGAAAAGCACCTGACGCGCCTAACAATCTAGGTTATTAAAACGTAACGACTGGGTAGGGGCATTATGGGTTATCTGATTAAAGCCACGATTTTGATGATTTTTACCACTCTTGCACTTGCTGGCTGCGAGCGCGGGGAACCTCGGCTATTGAATTTGAAAAAGTCGCAGTCTGGCCCTGATGAGTTTGCAATTTTGCCAAATAAGCCGCTGCAAGAACCCGCTAGTTTTGCTGAGCTTCCTACACCTACGTTGGGTCAATCCAATCTGGCAGACCCCACACCTTTTCGCGATGCTGTGGCAACGCTTGGCGGTAGCCCGCAACGCATGAATGCTGATGGTCGTGCGGGCGACAGTGCTGTTCTGGCCCATGCTGGCCGTTACGGCACTGACGTCAATATCCGCTCTACTCTGGCGGCCAGTGATCTGGAGTTCCGCAAGGCAAACCGTGGTCGTTTGTTGGAACGTGCGGCAAATGTGAATGTTTATTTCAAAGCCTACGCGCAGCAAGCACTGGATCAGCACGCCGAGCTTGCACGTCTGCGCAGCGCTGGCGTGCGCACCCCCGCTGCACCGCCGCTGCCGCTTGACGAATAACTCATCACGAGTACGCCATCGGCCTTGAATGATTTGCGGGCCACCGTAGCTTACAGTCTGTAACAACGGAGTGTTTTCGATGCGCTTAGCCTTTCTTATGCTTGCCTCATTACTGTGGATGCCACTGACTGCTGCCACAACTGCGGCTGCGGCGGATAATGTCACAACATTCGCGCTTGATAACGGCATGGAGGTGGTTGTGATCGAAGACCACCGCGCACCTGTTGTGGTGCACATGGTCTGGTACCGTGCAGGTGCCGCTGATGAAGACCCCGGAAAATCTGGTATCGCACATTTTCTTGAGCACCTGTTATTCAAAGCAACGGATGACATGGAAGCGGGCGAGTTTTCCAAAGTCGTTGCGGCCAACGGTGGTCGGGACAATGCGTTTACCAGCTACGACTACACTGCGTATTTCCAACGGGTGGCGGCGGACCGTCTTGAGTTGATGATGCGGATGGAAAGCGACCGAATGCGTGATCTACGCCTGACTGAAGGTGATATTGAGACTGAGCGGAACGTTGTTTTGGAGGAACGCAACCAGCGCACAGAAAACGATCCTGGATCCTTGTTTGGGGAACAGCGCATGGCAGCGCAATACCAAAATCACCCTTACGGCATTCCGGTCATCGGTTGGAAGCATGAGATTGCGCAGTTGGGATTGGACGATGCGCTGGCATATTATCAGCGCTTTTACGCCCCCAATAATGCCGTTTTGGTTGTGGCGGGTGATGTATACCCAGATGATGTGAAACGCCTTGCGGAAACCTATTACGGGGTACTTGAGCCAACCAAACACCTTGCGACGCGTGCGCGGCCCACTGAGCCGCCTCACCGCGCTGAACGCAGGTTGGTATTTGAAGACCCCCGCGTGGCACAGCCCTACGTAATCCGTACGTATTTGGCGCCCGAGCGTGACAGCGGTGCGCAAGAAAAAGCAGCGGCGTTGACACTGTTGTCTGAGTTGTTGGGTGGCAATCCGGCGACCTCATTCTTGGGGCAGCAGCTACAATTTGATAGCCAGGACGCGGTTTATACAGGCGCGTTTTATTCAGGGTTATCGCTGGACGATACAACATTTGGCGTTGTGATGGCGCCCACGCCTGGGATTTCGTTGAGCGAGGCAGAAGCAAAACTTGATACTGCCATTGCGCAGTTTCTTGAGGCGGGAATTGATGAAGAACAATTAGCTCGTATCAAAGCGCAGTTGCGCGCCTCTGAGATTTATGGCCGCGACTCCGTTCAATCCTTGGCGCGAACATATGGCGCGGGGCTGACGTCCGGTTTGACTGTCGCGGATATCCAAGCGTGGCCGGATGTTTTGGCCGCTGTCACGTCTGATGATATCCTGCAGGTCGCGCGTGCGCTATTTTCAGACCGTAAAGTGGCAGTCACCGGCTATCTTCGTTCACCGACTTCACTCGAAGCAGCATCACAGGTGTCACAATGATCCGTTCTTTCATCACCACCTTCGTCGCGTTTTTGATGACGGCACACACAGCCTTTGCCGCCGTGGAGATACAAGAAGTAACGTCCAAGTCTGGCATCAAGGCGTGGTTGGTGGAAGAGCATTCGATCCCATTTGTGGCGCTAGAAATTCGATTCAAAGGCGGTGCTTCGCTTGATGCGGAGGGCAAGCGAGGTGCAATCAATCTGATGACAGCGCTGCTTGAAGAAGGCAGCGGCGACATGGACGCGCAGGCATTTGCACAGGCACGTGATGCGCTGGCGGCGGATTTTTCGTTCGATGTAAGTGATGACTCGCTACAGATTTCCGCGCGGTTTTTGACGGACACACAAGACGAGGCCATCGCCCTTTTGCGCCAAGCGATCCTCAAACCGTTGTTTGGACAGTCAGCGATTGATCGCGTGAAATCACAGGTTCAATCGATCATTGCGTCGGACCTAAAAGACCCAAATTCAATCGCAAGCGAGACGTTTGCCCGTCTTGCCTACGGGCAGCATCCTTATGCATCCAATATCAACGGTACGCAGCAATCTGTTGCTGCGTTAACGCAGACAGATCTGTTTGAAGCAAAAGATCGAACGATGACGTTGGACCGTCTTTATGTTGGTGCCTCTGGTGACATCACGCCCGACGCGCTGGCGTTTCTATTGGATGATCTGTTGCTTGGACTGCCCGAAAGTGGCGCGCCGATGCCCGCACAAGTCACGCAAACCCTTCAAGGCGGTGTGACTGTTGTACCATTCGAAACACCACAGTCTGTAGCGCTTTTTGGACACAGCGGACTTAGCCAAGATGATCCTGACTTTTTCGCGGCGTTTATTTTGAACACCATTTTGGGCGGTAGTGGTTTTGAAGCCCGCCTAATGAAGGAAGTGCGCGAGGAGCGGGGCCTTACCTACGGCATCGGGTCCTATTTGGTGCCCAAAGACCATGCCGCGATGTATTTGGGTCAGGTTTCAAGTGCAAATGACCGGATTGCAGAGGCGGTCGAAGTCACAAAGCAAGTGTGGGCTGACACGGCGCGAAATGGCGTGTCCGAGGATGAGTTGTCCCGCGCCCAAACGTATTTGACCGGTGCGTATCCGTTGCGGTTTGATGGCAATGGGCCAATCGCGAATATTATGGTTGGAATGCAAATGCAGGGTTTTCCAATCGACTATATTCCAACCCGCAACGACAAGGTCGAGGCCGTGACACTAGAGGACGTAAACCGTGTGGCAGCTGAATTGTTACGTGCAGATGATTTGCATTTTGTGGTAGTCGGTCAGCCAATGGGATTGCAAAGCACCAACTAGTCGAATCTGTGGTGGCGTGCTAGCTATTGTGGCATGCCTGATACCGTCAACAACATACGCCCTGTCATCCGCCAACTGGATGCAAATGCCATAAACCGCATTGCGGCTGGTGAGGTTGTTGAGCGGCCAGCTTCTGCAGTTAAAGAGCTTGTAGAAAACGCGATCGATGCAGGCGCGCGGCGTATTGATATTGCAATCGCACAGGGCGGCAAATCTTTAATCCGTGTTACTGATGATGGATGTGGTATCGCGCCGGATGACCTTGCGCTTGCACTATCGCGTCACGCTACATCTAAGATTGATGGCACCGACCTTTTGAACATTCATACGTTTGGGTTTCGCGGTGAAGCGCTTCCGTCGCTTGGGGCGGTAGGACGTTTGACGATCACTTCGCGCGCGGAAGGTTTTGATGCCGCTGAAATCAAAGTCAGCGGCGGCGAGATGGGCAGTGTAAAGCCTGCTGCACTGACGCGTGGTACCATCGTTACGTTGCGGGATTTGTTTTATGCCACGCCAGCACGATTGAAATTCATGCGGTCTGACCGCGCCGAGGTGCAGGCAATTAGTGACGTCATAAAGCGTCTTGCTATGGCCGAACCCTTCGTCAGTTTTACCCTGCGCGATGTCTCTGGCGGCGGTGAAGGTCGGGTGACGTTTCGCGCAGATGCGCAGACTGGTGATATGTTCGACGCATTGCATGGCCGCCTTTCAAACGTCCTTGGGCGCGAATTTGCAGATAACGCAGTACTGATTGATGCAGAACGCGATGGTTTTCACCTGATTGGTTACGCGGCACTTCCCACTTATTCCCGTGGTGCTGCGGTTGCCCAATTCTTGTTTGTGAACGGCCGCCCTGTGCGGGACAAAGTCCTCGTTGGTGCTTTGCGCGGCGCTTACATGGACTTCCTTTCGCGCGATCGCCATCCTGCGGCGTGTCTCTTTTTGGACTGTGATCCAACCATGGTGGATGTAAACGTGCATCCTGCCAAATCTGAGGTCCGGTTTCGTGAAGCTGGTGTGGCACGCGGGTTGATTGTGAGTGCTTTGCGCCATGCGCTGGCGAATGCGGGGCACCGTGCATCGACTACCATTGCGGGCGAGACTTTGGGTGCGATGCGTGCGGAACCGGTTGAACCGCGCATCTATCAAATGGACCGGCCCAGCCAAGGCGGGCTATCTGCGTCTTATGCTGCCCAAGCGCCTATGTTTGAGGACGGGCAAACCCCTTTTGATGCGCCCTCTGCACGTATTGAGGCAAATGTGCTAACAGATGCGCCAGCACCCGATCATCCGTTGGGGGCTGCGCGTGCGCATTTGCATGAGAATTATATCGTTGCTCAAACCCGTGATGGGATTGTTTTGGTCGATGCGCACGCCGCCCACGAACGACTGGTTTATGAGCGCCTCAAAAAGCAGATGGCGGAAAACGGTGTTGCGCGGCAAGCGTTGCTGATCCCTGACATCGTGGAGCTATCTGACGGGGACGCGGCACTGATCATCGGGCAAGCGGATACGCTGGCGCAGTTTGGCGTAGTGGTGGAACCTTTTGGTGCGGGTGCAATAGCTGTGCGCGAAACGCCTGCGCTATTGGGACAGTGTAATGTGTCAGGCCTTATTCATGATGTGCTCGATGAGTTGCATGACCTTGGCTCAAGCGATCTGGTGCAAGCCAAGATTGAGGCGATTTTAAGCCGTGTTGCCTGTCACGGTTCGGTTCGTACAGGCCGTCGCCTGAATGGGGATGAGATGAATGCACTTCTGCGCGAGATGGAGGCAACCCCGCACTCTGGCCAATGTAACCACGGCCGCCCCACATACGTGGAGCTTAAGATGACTGATATTGAGCGGTTGTTTGGCCGCACATGATTGAGATTGGTGCGTATAGCTTTTCGCTTGAAGATCCGCTTCATCTGTTGGGCCTTGTGGGCATTGCAGCGTTGATGCTGATCATTTTGTTGTTGGTTATGACCACCCGTGCAGCGGGCCGGTCAGCGCGTGCAACAGGTCCTCTTGCGGCACAAATGCAAGGGCTGGGCCAGCGGGTTCAAATGCTGTCTGATGGGCAACAGCAACTTGCAGGAGGTCTGACCCATGTGTCCGATGCGCAGGCTGCTGCACAAGCAAATATGCTTCAATTGATGGAGCAGCGCCTTCAGGCGGTTACCGTGCAGATGAATGAAAACTTGTCGGGTACGTCCCGCCGCACTGCGCAGTCTTTGGGAGAGTTGCAACAGCGATTGCAGGCGATCGACAAAGCTCAGGACAACATTACGAAGCTGAGTGGTGATGTGCTGTCATTGCAAGACATCTTGAGCAACAAACAAACGCGCGGGGCGTTCGGCGAAATTCAGTTAGCTGATATTGTGTCCAAAGCGTTGCCAAGCGACAGCTACACGATGCAGGCGACCCTTTCGAACGGCAAGCGCGCAGATTGCCTTATCCACCTGCCCAATCCACCAGGTCCCATTGTTGTGGACGCAAAGTTCCCTCTGGAGGCTTATGAAAAGTTACGCAGTGCTGCGACTGATTGGGAGGTAAGGGATGCCGCGCGTCAGTTGCGTCAAAGCGTGCGCGCCCACATTAAAGCGATATCCGAAAAGTATCTGATTGAGGGTGAAACCGCCGATGGCGCGTTGATGTTTTTACCGTCAGAGGCAGTTTACGCAGAGCTGCATGCAAACTTCCCCGAGGTGGTGCGTGATGGGTTTGCGGCGCGCGTTTGGATCGTTTCACCAACGACTTGCATGGCGACCCTGAATACGATGCGGGCTATTTTGAAGGATGCGCGAATGCGTGCGCAAGCGGGCGCTATTCGAAAAGAGCTATCGATGCTGTTTCAGGATGTTGAACGGCTTGGTACCCGGGTTGAGAACCTTGATCGGCACTTCGGTCAGGCAGCGAAAGACGTGGCTGATATTCGCATTAGCGCCGAAAAAGCGGGTCGCCGCGCGCGGCGTCTTGATGCGTTTGATTTTGAAGAACTCGAGGCACCTGACGGCCCTGATGCTGTCCCGCTTGTAGACAAATAGCCCATTAGTTTAGGTCAGCTTGGGCCCTTAAATGCGGAAGAACGGCTGAAGTACTTTCGGCAGGATCCCGTTGAACTTAAGCGGCGCATCGCTCGCCGCGAGGCAGATGCAGTCCACAGGCCCAACTGCAACTGGCGTATGGTTCATCTCTTCATCAGCAATTTCTACATCGCCTGCGCCGAAGTAATCGCTTTCGTCTTGAAAAGCACCTTGCAAAACAAGTGTCATCTCTGTGCCGTTGTGCGTGTGATCTGGCATTGCAGCGCCAGTCGGGATGTAGAGCAAACGCACAGATGCGTCGCGGGAGGTTTTTAGGATAGCTTGTTTTACGCCAAGTCCAATTGGCCGCCAGCGTACAGCGTCCAAATCACCACCCACATAATCTTGGAGCGGTGCAGGAAACAAGCCAGCTGATTTCTGAGCCTGCGGTTTGCCGGCGGCTTCCATTTTGATCGGGTCTTTGGGCATGCTCTCTGCCATTTTCAGGCAGGCTTCCAAACTGCCAGATGACATCGCTGCTTTTGGGGTCTCTTCGATGACAACACCACCAAGCGCATCTAGTGTGTCCATGTGAGAACGACAGGTTTCACAAAGCGAAATATGCGTAGCAACCACGAGGCTAAAAGCTTCTGGTAGTGTTCCGGCACAATATGCCAGCAGCACGTCATCCGTGAGGTGATGTTTGATATTTGTCATCGGTCTAATTTCCATCCATTGCGTGGCGCAAGCGATCCAGCGCCAAGCGTATTCGTGATTTGATTGTTCCAAGCGGCAGCCCCGTCTCGGACGCGATTTGTGAGTGTGATTGATCGCCAAAATATGCGCGTTCGACCAATTCTCTTTGTTTCTGCGGAAGCTGAGACATTGCTGTCTTCAACTGTGATTGTTCTTGTTGTGCACTAAGCTGATCGGCCTGATCCGGCTCCGCCTCGGGTCCCCATGACAAGTCCTCAGGCTCAGGGCGCTGCGTTTTGCGCAGCACATCGATTTTGCGGTTACGGGCGATGGTAAAAATCCAAGTCGAAACACTGGCGCGTGACGCGTCAAACATATTGGCCTTGGTCCAAACAATGGCCATAACCTCTTGTGCAATTTCTTCTGCAAGCGCCTCGGACGTGCCGCCGCGCATTAAAAACCCCTTCAGCCTTGGCGCAAAATAATCGAACAGATCAGCGAAAGCTGCCTGATCTCGGAGGGTTTTGATGCGGTCCATTTCCGCAACCCACGCTGTGCGCTCTTGTGTCGTCGTCATCTGGGAATGCCGCCTTTTCGGCTGGATGAATCGTGCAACCTGCGTCCGAGCGTAGCTGATCGGCTGCGCAGTTGCACTGCTTTCTTCCAAACTGGCGATCCCTTCTATCATGCCACTGTTACGGCTGGTCGCTGAGTTTGGATCACTGCATGTGCGAAATAAACGATGAGTCATCCACTTTCTCAATCGCGGCGTATATAGAGCACTCAAGACCAACTAAATAAGGACGACACTATGCCATTGGATAAAGGGCGCGGCCCAAAGCGGGTCGCGGTGATTGGCGCTGGTATTTCTGGCATGGCGGCGGCGCATATGCTGGCAGACGACCACGCGGTAACCCTTTATGAGGCGGAGGGGCGGCTCGGCGGACATGCGCGCACGCGGATGGCGGGACGCGACAAAGATGTGGCGGTGGATACGGGTTTCATTGTCTTTAACTATGCTAACTATCCGTATCTCACCGCGCTTTTTGCGGAGCTTGAGGTGCCTGTTGCGCCAAGCAACATGAGCTTTGGTGCGTCCATTGATGGTGGAGCGTTGGAGTATGGTTTGGTGTCTCTTGATGCGCTTTTTGCGCAGCGCCGTAATTTGCTGAAGCCAAAATATTGGCGAATGTTGCGCGACATTTTCCATTTCAACGCCAACGGGCTGAAGCTTGCCAAAGACGGTATGAGCACCGGTGATTTGCTTAACGCTCTTGGCACGGGCGAATGGTTCCGCGACCGGTATTTGTTGCCGTTCTCAGGCGCGATTTGGTCTACGCCCAAAGCTAAGATTATGGATTTCCCAGCCAAGGCAATGATGACGTTTTTCGAAAATCACGCCCTGCTCAGTGCTACGGGCCAACATCAGTGGTACACTGTTCAGGGGGGCTCGATTGAATATGTGAAACGTCTGGAAGCATCGATGGTAAAAAAAGGCGTCGACATTCGGCTTGGCGCCCCGATCGATTGTGTCAACCGCACTGAACTTGGCGTGCACGTGACGCCCGAGGGCGCAGATGCTGAAATTTTTGATGAGGTTGTATTCGCAACTCATTCCGATGACGCACTCCGGCTTTTGGCAGACGCGAATGCGGTTGAAACTTCTGCACTAGGGTCGGTTGGCTACCAGCCCAATCATGTCGTTTTGCATTCGGACGCTTCGGTAATGCCGCGCAAGAAACAGGTGTGGTCGTCATGGAATTACACTGAGGCAGCAGGCAAGCAAGATGATCAAATCGATCTAACGTACTGGATAAATAAATTGCAGCCGCTCGAAACGGAGCAGGACTTTTTCGTGACGCTCAACAGCACCCGTGAGATTGACCCAAGCCTGATCTGGGACGAAGTCGTGTTGCGCCACCCTGTTTATGACGCCGCAGCTTTGGCAGCCCAAGATACAGTCAAAGCGATGAACGGTGCGAACAACACGTGGTTCTGCGGTGCGTGGTTGGCCAATGGTTTTCATGAAGATGGTATCAAATCAGCCGTGGAAGTGGTGGAAGCCATGCGCGCAACTTCCGCGTTGGCGGCGGCAGAATAAGCTGATGAAAACCGTCGACCATATTGAGGCGCGCACCTACCACGGTCGTAAAGGTGCTGTGAAGAATGCGTTTTCCTACAGCGTTGATTACGTACTGGTTGATGCGGAGGCCGATGTCCGCGCGCCTTGGCCTTTCAAACGCAACCGGCCTGGTATGGTTGCATTGCATGACGTTGATCATGGAGGGCTGCCCAAGGCCGGAACAGGGGCGGCGTGGGTCCGCGATGTGCTGCGTACGCATGGCTTGCCAAACGACGGACGGATTGAGCTTTTGGCCCAGCCCAAAGTACTGGGGCATTTGTTCAACGCGGTTTCGTTTTGGCTTTGCTATGATGCAATCGGCGCTCTGCGTGTTGTGATTGCTGAGGTGGCCAATACGTTCGGTGACCGGCACTCATACTTGTGTCACCATGACGATCATCGGGAAATTTCTGCCAAGGACACGCTCCATGCGAGCAAAATGATGCATGTGTCGCCGTTTCAGCCGCTCGAGGGTGGTTATGCGTTCAATTATGACATCACTGATGAAAAGATCAGCATTCGGATTGATTATACAGAAGCTGCCGATCCAAGCGGAGGGGGGCTGATTGCAACCCTGACCGGTAAACGCCAGCCACTCACAACACGTTCTATGTTGCGGATGCTGGTGCGCCGTCCACTTGGTTCACGGCGTGTGCTTACGCTGGTCCACTGGCAAGCGGTGAAACTGTGGTTTAAGGGCGCGAAGTTTCGGTCCCAACCTGAGCCGCCCGAAACTGAGATATCACGATGACCCGCGCACAGCGGTTGCCATCTTATGGGCTTTTTGCGGCCATGCTGGCGGCGGCTGGCTTGCCAATTTATATTCATGCTCCCAAGTTCTACGTGGATGAATACGGGCTTAGCTTGACTGCCCTTGCATCCGTTTTGTTTGTTTTGCGCCTTGTCGATGTGGTCCAAGACCCGCTGCTTGGCTGGCTATCTGAAAAGACGCGCAGCGTGCGCGGGGCGATGGTATCGGTCGCGGTTATCATTTTGGCACTGTCGATGTGGGGGCTGTTTGCAATCGTCCCGCCCATCCCTGCGTTGTGGTGGTTTGCACTCACCCTAGGGGGGCTCTTTTCGTCGTTTAGCTTCCTTACAATCAGCTTTTACGCGCAGGGCGTTGCCAAAGCTGATGCTATGGGCGCGGGGCATGTCAGGCTTGCTACTTGGCGTGAAACTGGCGGGCTGTTGGGGGTGTGTGTTGCGGCCATCACGCCGACCGTTCTGATGGGCTTTATGGGCCGTCCATTTGTTGGCTTTGCACTTGGCTTTGCGGTGCTGTGCCTGGCTGGATGGGGTTCGATGCGCAAAGAATGGAGCGCGGGCAAGTCAGAAAACGAAGCGGCCACACCTGTTGGTTTTGCGGTTGTCCTAAAGGATCCGATTGCGCGCCGACTGCTTACAGTGGCCTTGGTCAATGCAACGCCGGTTGCGGTAAGCTCAACATTGTTTTTGTTCTTCGTGGAAAGCCGTTTGGATGCGTTGGGCTGGGAAGGGCCGCTGTTGTTGCTGTTCTTTTTATCTGCCGCAATAAGTGCGCCGCTTTGGGGATTTATGGCGCAGCGTGTCTCGCCCAAGACAACTTTGCTTGCGGGTATGGTGTTGGCGGTTGTCACTTTTGCAGGTGCGCTGTTGCTTGGCTCCGGTGACGTGGCACTTTTTGCGGTTGTTTGTATTGCCAGCGGTGCCGCTTTGGGCGCGGACATGACTTTATTGCCTGCCCTTTTTGCCCGCCGCTTGTCTAAAATTGCACCAAATGCGGGCCAAGCTTTTGGGGTGTGGTCATTTGTTACTAAATTTACACTGGCTTTTGCGGCAGTGGCTCTACTTCCTTTGTTAGAGCAGAGCGGATTTGTAGCTGGGCAGATAGCTCAGCCTGATCAAGCGCTCTGGGTTTTGAGCTATTTATATGCGGGCGTTCCGTGCGTGCTGAAGCTGATTGCGATCTTTTTGCTTTGGCGCACTAATTTGACGGAGGATGATGCGAAATGAACGAATTTCTATTTGTGCTAATCGGTGTCGTCATCACACTGATCTGTGTGCTGCTCTATGTCCGTTTCTGTACTTTCCGTGCGCAAAAGCCGGCGGAATATGATGGGCTTGGTCCGATTATGGACATCAAGGATCATCTAAACGGTAAGATTGCCTGCGAGGGTGTGATTTATGGTCCTTTGGGGCGTGTGAGTAGCCGTTTTGTCGCCGAGTTTGAGGCGGAGTGGAAGGGCGACAGCGGCGTGATGCGCGAGGTCTTTCACTACGATAGCGGCAGCGTTCAGCACCGCGAGTGGCGCTTGCAGCTTGACGAAGGTGGCGTCGTGCGTGCGGATGCGGATGATTTGGTGGGATGCGGTAGTGGCCAGCAGCGTGGTAACGCCCTGCTGTTGAACTACACGATTAAGCTGACCCCAGAGGCGGGTGGTCATGCGCTTGATGTGACAGACTGGATGTATTTGATGCAGAACGGGACCATTATTAATCGATCACAGTTTCGCAAGTTTGGTATCAAGGTGGCAGAATTAGTCGCTACGATGCGGCCAATTGAAGTTGATGCGGTGCGCAAGCGGGTTGCTTGAAATTATAAGGAGTGTGGCGTGACAAAGCAGTGGGCGGGTAAACGGTATTGGCTGGTTGGCGCATCTGTGGGCCTCGGTGAGGCGGTTGCCCAGATGATAAGCGCCGCAGGTGGTGAGGTGATCCTGTCGGCCCGTTCCGAAGATGATTTGAAGCGAGTTGTAGACACCCTTCCCGGAGAAGCATCCTATGTCACCTGCGATGTCAGTAGCCTCAAAAGCGTAGAAGAAGCGTACGCTCAAGTCGGTGAAATTGACGGTGTGGTGTTTCTGGCCGGTGTGTACTGGCCCATGAAAGCCGATGCCGTTGATGCCGCTCAGTTAGAGCAAATGGTCGACATTAACTTTACGGGTGCTGCGCGTGTGTTGGGGGCCATTTTACCAGACTTTGTGAAACGTGACGCGGGGCATATCGTGCTGACTGGCTCACTTTCAGGGTTCCGCGGTTTGCCGGGTGCGGTCGGTTATGGGGCGTCCAAAGCGGGCGTGATGTACCTTGGTGAAAGCCTTTATGCGGATCTGCGCAAAACAGGTGTTGAGGTTCAGCTAATTAACCCCGGTTTCATCAAAACGAGGCTGACGGATAAGAACGATTTTAACATGCCGTTCATCCAAACCCCTGAAGAGGCAGCGCGTGATTTCTGGGAGCATATGAACTCGACCGCGTTCAAAAAATCCTTCCCGCGCGCATTTTCACTGATGTTCCGTGCAAGCCAGTTTTTGCCCGACTGGCTATACTATCGCATTTTCGCGTAGGGCATTTTGAAAACAGTCACGGGCGCGGCCCCATGTGCCGTTGGTGTCATCCTTTAGCTGAAGAAGTGTCGGCAGCAGTTGTGCTGCAAAGTCTTCAGAACTTTCGGCCGGCAACATCGACGGCAAGTTATCAATCGCAGTGACATCCAGAACCGATTCATTTGAAATACGCTTTGCGGGCGTTTCCCAACTTGTTGCGGCGGAATAGATCGGGATCGGGTTGTAAGGGCTATCTGGGTCGCAAGCGATATCGCTTATCACAGATAGCGTCCGCTCTGCCCCGACGGCGTCAGGCCCCACAAAAAGTGGTGTTTGTGGGCTGGCCAAGATGCAGTTCATAAATAAGTTGTGCGTCAGAATTTCTGGGAACGGGCCGCCATGTGCGGTCTCGTCCTTGTCCCACTTCGTTGGCGTTATACCCAGTGCCTCACACAGATCTGCTGCACCGGTACCGACACGGCCAAGTGCCCCAATGATCAACGCGGTAGGGCGCTTGGCGCTGCATTGGGTCAGTTGCTCTTCAAGTTCACCGCGTAGATCAGCCGCGCTGTCATAAGCAGATACCGCCCCCGCAATTTCACCCCGTTGTTGCGCTGCCCAACAAAGCAGTGCCATCGCGGCACCGGTGTATCCGGCCCAATAGCCAAAAGCGGCTACGCGGCGTCCGCGGGTATCGGTCAAATATTCCAAGTCCGAAAGCTCGCCACCACCCTTTGCAAAACGCGCGAGTAGTTTTGGTCCTGCGTCCTGGCCTTTGTAGGCATGTCCAAACATGATGTGACGGTGCGGCAGGGCGCTGCCATCGTCGGGCAGTTCTTTGAGGCCGAAAATGATTGCGTCTTTCGGCGCGTCTGGCCAGCTGTGGGCTGCTACAATCTGGCAATCTACTTTTGCGTATTCGTCTATTGGGATAGCGCGCGCATCGCTTTGCTCAACAGTGACCGACATACCCGCTTCTATGAGGCGCTTAGCACCTTCGGGCGTCAGGCCAACACGGCGTTCAAAACTGCGGCTCTCGGCCCGTACCCAAAGATGCATAACGCTTACCCCAGCCTATACCATTGTCTTTTTGTCAGTGCGGTCCGCACGGTCCAGATGCGGCGTTGAGCCATACATCGTCATATGCAGATCAGACGCGCCATTCATTGTGCGGTAGTCAAACCCATGCAGCGATGTATGCGCCACGTTTAGAAACATTTTTGCCTTCTGGGTTGTCTCAAGCCCAAGAGCCAAAGCTGTTAGCGACGCGATGACGCCTGTTGAGCTAACCAATAAAACCCGCCCTTCGATCAATGATGCGTCCCTTACTGCGTCAAAAATACGGGTGCGAAAACCGGCATAACTTTCTACGTGCGGGGGTGTTTCCTCAGCGGCCCAATGGCTAAGGATTTGCGGCACATGTGCTGCAAAAGTCTCGGCGCTATCGGGAAAAGGGACACCGTGCATATCAGTCAGCGAGTCCGACAGCGCGAAGTAATCTAGCTCATTCAGGCGCGCGTCAGTGGTGTGTGGAATTGCGGGGCCGCCAAGTCCCGCCAAAATACCCTCAGCCGTCTCGCGCTGCCTGCGCAGACTGCCGCTGATGATGTGTGTATAGGGCTGCGCGTCTTGCAAATACTCACCTAACCATCGGGCCTGCACATGTCCCAATTCGGATAGTTTGTCGTATTCCAGCTCTGACTTAGCACCAGAATTCGCCTGCCCGTGGCGTGTTATTGTCACTTCACCCATCGTCGTCTCCTGTTTCCTATGGTGCGTAGCCTGCCTTGCGGCGTGGCGCAAACGGTTGGTGGCGTGTCGTGCTTGCTGTGGGCGGGTTATTTTGAATCGCCTAGTTTAAGTTAAATTCAAATCGGGAAGTTTGCGTCATGTCTGATAAAATCACCTTTACCTTGGACGGCCAGACCGTTGAGGCTGATGCTGGCATGACCATCTGGGAGGTCGCGAATGGCCGTGGTCTAGTCATTCCACACCTTTGTCACAAACCCGCGCCAGGATACCGCCCCGATGGGAACTGCCGTGCGTGTATGGTCGAGATCGAAGGCGAGCGGACGCTTGCTGCTTCGTGCATTCGAGAGCCCGCCGATGGTATGGTGGTGAACACGGAAACCGCACGTGCCAAAAATGCGCGCAAGATGGTGGTTGAGATGCTGTTGGCGGACCAGCCCGAGCGTGACGCAGCCCACGATAAATCCAGCCACCTGTGGAATATGGCCGATCTGAACGGTGTCGCTGAAAGCCGCCTGCCCACGTTGGAAGCAGATCGTATTCCACTGCTCGACAACAGCCACGTTGCCATGTCCGTTAACCTTGATGCTTGTATTCAATGCGGTCTGTGCGTGCGCGCGTGCCGCGAAGTTCAGGTCAATGATGTGATCGGCATGGCCGGACGTGGCCATGACGCCTACCCAACGTTCGATATGGCTGACCCAATGGGCGACAGCACCTGTGTGGCCTGTGGTGAATGCGTCCAAGCCTGCCCCACGGGTGCCCTCATGCCCTCGACTGTCGTTGATGAGCAGCAAGTTGGGGATAGCGCTGATTTTGACAAAGAAGTCGAAAGCATTTGCCCCTTTTGCGGTGTTGGTTGTCAGATCAGCCTGAAGATTAAAGACAATAAGGTGAAATTCGTTGAGGGCATCAATGGTCCCGCAAACGAGGGCCGCTTGTGCGTGAAAGGGCGTTTTGGCTTTGATTATATTCACCACGATCACCGCCTGACCAAACCGCTTATCCGCCGTGATGATGCGCCTGCAAAAGGTCTGAATGTTGATCCCGCAAACTGGGGCGACGTGTTCCGCGAAGCAACATGGGGCGAGGCGCTTGATTTTGCCGCTGGTGGTCTGAAGGGCCGTGGCCGTGAGGTTGCGGGTTTCGGTTCAGCAAAATGCACCAACGAAGAAGCATACCTGTTTCAAAAGATGATCCGCCAAGGATTTGGACACAACAACGTCGACCACTGCACGCGCCTTTGCCACGCATCCTCTGTGGCGGCACTGATGGAAAACGTTGGCTCAGCGGCTGTGACAGCCACTTTTAACGAGATTGAGAACGCGGATGTAGCAATTGTGATCGGTGCTAACCCGATTGAGAACCATCCGGTTGCTGCGACGTATTTCAAACAATTCACCAAGCGTGGTGGCAAGCTGATTGTGATGGATCCACGCGGCCAAGCATTGAAGCGTTTCGCCAGCCATATGCTGCAATTCCGGCCCGGTGCTGACGTGTCGATGCTGAACGCGATTATGCATACGATCGTCGAAGAAAAGCTTTATGATCAGCAATATATTGAAGCCTACACCGAAAACTGGGAAGCCGAAAAAGCCCATCTGAAAGACTTCACACCCGAAAAGATGAACGAAATTTGCGGCATTGAGCCAGAAGTTCTGCGCGACGTTGCGCGTACTTTTGCGGGCGCCAAAGCAGGTATGATTTTCTGGGGTATGGGCGTCAGCCAGCACATTCACGGAACGGATAATTCGCGCTGTTTGATCTCGCTCGCGTTGATGACGGGGCAGGTGGGCCGCCCTGGCGCGGGCTTGCACCCCCTACGCGGGCAAAACAACGTACAAGGTGCATCCGATGCGGGCCTTATCCCGATGTTTTTGCCGGATTATCAATCTGTCACGGACGATGGTGTGCGGTCTGCATTTAATGATGTCTGGGGTTCTGGTGATTTCAGCAATGAAAAAGGCCTTACGGTTACCGAGATCATGGATGCAGTGCACACGGATGACATCAAGGCGATGTATATTTTGGGTGAAAACCCCGCCATGTCAGACCCCGACGTAGATCATGCACGTGCCGCGCTGGCCAAGCTGGACCACCTTGTGGTGCAGGATATCTTTATCACTGAGACTGCAAACTACGCTGATGTAATTCTGCCGGCTTCTGCGTTTGCGGAAAAGTCCGGCACCGTCACAAATACCAACCGCCAAGTTCAAATGGGACGTCCGGCTGTTTCGCCCCCCGGTGAGGCGCGTGAAGACTGGTGGATAGAAGTTGAGTTGGCGAAACGCCTTGGGCTTGGCTGGACCTATACGCACCCAAGCGAAGTTTTTGCCGAAATGAAGCTGAACATGAAATCGTTGAGCAACATCACGTGGGATCGCCTTGAAGGTGAAAACGCGGTGACGTACCCATCGCTTTCGCCCACGGACCCGGGCCAGCCGATTGTGTTTGGCGATGGTTTCCCCCGCCAAGATGGACGCGCGAAGTTCACACCTGCAAGCGTTATTGCACCTGATGATACGCCCGATGATGAGTACCCGATGATCCTTACAACAGGCCGTCAGCTTGAGCATTGGCACACAGGATCAATGACTCGCCGCGCCACAGTTTTGGACGCGGTAGAGCCTGAAGCAAACTGTTCGCTGCACCCGTCCACGTTGCGCAAGCTTGGGGTAGAACCTGGTGGAATGATCCGCCTGACGACTAAGCGTGGGTCTGTTTTGATCATGGCGCGCATGGATCGTGCGGTGGCCCCTGATATGGTCTTCCTGCCGTTTGCGTATGTTGAGGCAGCCGCAAATATTTTGACCAACTCGGCAATTGATCCTTATGGCAAAATTCCTGAGTTCAAGTTTTCGGCTGTACGGGTTGAGGCCGCGCACGAGCCACAAGTTGCCGCAGAATAAGATGCTCACAATTTAATTGATATGCCGCTCAATCGTCATGATTGGGCGGCAATCTATGCAAAAGTAGCGTTTATTGCTATGCTCAAGCGTGTGTTGGTTGAGTGTGGCGTTATCAGTTATGAAATACTTTTTGCAAAAAACAGTTTGGTTCCTGTGGGTTTTGGGCGTTGCGGTGTCGCTCGCGGGATATGCGCAGGCGTGTAGTACGCCTGCTTTGACCGGCGCACATAATGCCATGGTGCCCGCAAAATCACCTGATAGTGCGTTGTTTGACAGTGCGGTTCTGCGCTACGTCAACAAAGTGCGGTGCTCAAAAGGGTTGTCAGCGTTAACTTCTGCCAGTGGTTTGGTGGATGTCGCTGAAGTGCATTCAAAATGGATGGCTAAGTTCCCAACAGCTCAATCACAAATCGCGTGTGTCAGGGATGAATACGTTCAAAAAACGGCTCAAGGCATCTGGCGTGGGCAGTCGTGCCGGATCGGAAAATATTGGTGTTACCCATCGTTATCAGTTGGAAACAGCAGGTGTTTTCTGGACCCGCGATCTAAGCGCGTGTCGGTTCGAAGCTAAGGGGCGGACAATACCTGCGCATTCATGCAAAAGTTTGGCTAATCATATTGTGAACATGTGGATGGCGTCATCGGGTCACCGCAAAAACATTCTTGCGCGAAAATCTAAGCTTATAGGGGCATCACTTGCCTTTGATGGTAAGTCGCCCAACTGTGGTCGCTACTTTATTACGCAGAATTTTGCAGGTTAGTCCGGCGGCCATTTCTAAGCCCGATGTGAGAAACGAAAAAAGCCGCCCCAATTTAATGGAGCGGCTTTTGAATGTTCAATTGTCGAAGGCTTAGCCCTGACGTGCCTTGAAGCGAGGCTGTGTTTTGTTGATCACGTAAACGCGGCCTTTGCGGCGAACGATACGGCAGTCGCGGTGACGGTTCTTCAGCGACCGGAGCGAGTTCTTGACTTTCATAAGTCTGTCTCCTGTTTTTCCGGCGCGAGATCACGCCATTCAAGTTGCGTTTGCTTCAAAGGCTAATGCCAAGAAGCGGTTATCATGGTGGGCACTACTGGGATCGAACCAGTGACCCCTTCGATGTCAACGAAGTGCTCTACCGCTGAGCTAAGCGCCCATGAACCATTAACTTTGCGACCAGCCCAATTAAAAAGGACGCGGGTCGCGCCGCGTCAGGTGAGAGGTTGATTAGAAGGCTTCAGCTAAAAGATCAAGGGGGCTTTTGGAAACAAAGTGAAACAGTCTATGTTATGTTCAAACGGAGCCCGAAATGCCGAAAGCAGTCTACTTTTTAGACCTCCCAGAGGTCCGAAATACAAGCGTTGTCTTCGCCAGCCCCCACAGTGGGCGGGACTATTCACGCGCATTCATGCAGCGGACCGTTTTGGACGCACACACGATTCGGACATCTGAGGATGCATTCGTTGATCGCCTCTTTTCCAAGGCACCGGATTTGGGTGCGGTGTTTTTGCACGCTGGCGCGCCGCGTGCTTTTGTGGACCTGAACCGTGCTGCGGATGAAATGGATTGCGCAGTGGTCGAAGGTGCGCCGCGCATCGTGCACAACCCCCGAATTGCCTCGGGACTTGGAGTGATTCCCCGCGTTGTGGCCTCTGGTCGGGCAATCTACCGAGGCAAGCTCACACGGGCCGAGGCCGCACTTAGGGTTGATGAATATTGGCGGCCCTATCACGCGGCGTTGGCCAAAGAGATGCGTGCCAACCATGCCCAGTTTGGCAGCGCTATTTTGATTGATTGTCACTCAATGCCCCATGAAGCGATTGAGGCGATCAAAACTCCTCAAGGACAGCGTCCGCAGATTGTGATTGGTGACCGGTTTGGGTCCTCTGCAAGCTCTGATATCGTTGATCGCGTAGAGGCTGCTTTTACACGTGTTGGCTTTGTCACGGCACGCAACGCGCCGTTTGCAGGTGCCTATATAACCCAAGCTTACGGACGGCCATCACGCGGGATGCACGCAATCCAGATTGAGATTGATCGCTCGCTTTACATGGATGAAGTGCTGATTGAACCAAACGCAGATTTTCAGGCGGTGCGCCGCAAGATCACAGCCGCGATGGCTGACATCGTTGAAATTGGCCAGTGCCAAGTGCCGCTCGCTGCTGAGTAGTTAGCGCAGCGCGCGTCCCTTCATAATTGCGTCCTTGCCAAATCGTTCTCTGATGGCGTCTGTGGCGCGTTCGGCTGCGGCGCGCTTTGGGGCGTCTGGGTCCAAAAGGTCGCCCGCGCTGTCAGCAACTGAGGATGGCCCAAGGTCGGACAGACCAACGCCAATCAAGCGAAATGGACCTTGGTTACTTACCTGATCAAACAGCTGTCTTGCGTGCCTATAAATTCGGTCGGCGATTTGCGTGCTATCGGTCAACGTGATGCGCTTCGATAGAGTTTTGAACTTTGCCGTTTTGAGCTTGAGGGTCACGACTGTGCCCGCCAACTCACGTGCCTTGGCTCGCGCACTGACTTTTTCGGAAAGCCGCCAAAGGTGCCCATCAAGTAGGTCAACCGCTGCGGTGTCTTCGTTGAATGTAGTCTCATTACTAATTGATTTAATGGGTCGGTGTGCGGAAACAGTGCGCTTGTCGTCACCGCGCGCCAGATGCCAAAGACGCTCTCCGATACTACCAAACCTCAGGATCAGGTCTTTTTGCTCCCACCTCAGTAGATCCGTAAACGTGTGAATACCCGCCTGTTCAAGCGTTGCGCGCGCAGACGGTCCGACACCCCAGATCATGCCCACGGGCTTGTCTTTCAGGAACGTCGTGGTTTCAGCTTTGCCGATCACGGAAAAGCCCCGCGGTTTATCCAAATCGGATGCGACTTTTGCTAAAAACTTATTGTGGCTAAGGCCGATTGATCCGGTGATCCCGATTTCTTCGCGCATCCTTTTGACAAGTCGAGCGAGCATCACGGCTGGGGGCGCCCCGTGAAGTTTGTGGGTACCGGACATGTCCAAAAATGCCTCGTCTAAGGACAGCGGTTCAATGGCGGGGGTTAGTTCCTCCATCAGGGCGCGGATTTGTTTCGATACATCGGCATAGACATCCATGCGGCCGCGCACGACCACTGCATCTGGGCAAAGCTTTAGGGCCTTAAACATCGGCATCGCGGACCGGACGCCGCGAATGCGTGCAATGTAGCAAGCGGTACTGACGACGCCGCGCCGCCCGCCGCCTATGATGACGGGTTTGTCCGCAAGCTCTGGATTATCGCGTTTCTCAACGCTGGCATAAAAGGCATCGCAATCCATATGGGCGACTGACAAATCAAACAGTTCGGGATGCGCCAACATACGCGGACTGCCGCAATCCACGCAGCGTCGCGGTTCTTGCGCAGAGTAAGTGGTTAAGCAGTCGCGACAAATTGCAGGCATAATGCTGTGATACGCGCCTCACGGGGTGCCAGCAACGTTTACGAGATTTTTCTTGGCAATTAGATACGACACGTGTAGGGGTTTCCTATAGGAAACATGTCCGCTCGGGAGAGCGTGGATTATGCCACCGCCGAAGGAGCAACCACCCCGGTCACCTCTCAGGCAACAGGACTGGCGGACGTGTCACACTCTGGAGAGACGCCTTTTAGCAAGGCGCACCGAAGGCGCAAGCGGTTCCATACGGACCGTGCATCGCTCAGGTAAGGCGAACGGAGCGGGGTTGTTTGGGCAAGTGCGCCCAACCGTTTGGAGTGTGAAAACATGACTCGTATCGCAGTAATCGGCGCTGGCATCACCGGTGTGACAACAGCTTTTGAATTGGTCAGCCGTGGTCTTGATGTTGTTGTATTCGACAGAAATCGCTATGCGGCGATGGATACCAGTTTTGCCAATGGTGGGCAGCTTTCTGCATCAAACGCAGAGGTTTGGAACACTGTCGGGACGGTCCTGAAAGGCATCAAATGGATGGCGCGGCGCGATGCGCCCTTGTTGGTGAACCCGCGCCCAAGCTGGCATAAAATCAGCTGGATGGCTGAGTTCTTGAGCAACATTCCGAACTACAAAAACAACACAGTTCAAACAGCGGCGCTGGCGGTTAAGGCGCGCGCTGGATTGCAGTCTATGGCGGACCGTGCGGGACTAGATTTTGACTGGTCTCCGGCGGGCATTCTGCACTTTTATAAAAATGAAAAAGACATGGCGCACGCTCGCAAAGTGAACGAGCTTTTGTCGCAAGGCGGTGTGGAACGTGTTGAGCTGACGCCTGATCAGGTCCGTGAGCGTGAACCAAACCTGTGTGGCACCATCACTGGTGGGTTCTGGACGGAAAGTGACAGCACCGGCGATATTCACAAGTTCACGTTCGGACTTGCAAAGTGGCTTGAGGCACAGGGTGTTGATTTCCGCATGGGCAAACCGGTTGAGCAACTTAGCAGTGCAAATGGTGAGACCCGCGTGAACGGTGAAGCTTTTGACGGTGTCGTCGTTTGCGCTGGCGTTGGTAGCCGTGCGATGGCCAAAAAGCTGGGCGACCGCGTTAACATTTATCCCGTTAAGGGCTACTCAATCACTGTGAATATGCCGGATGCAAGCAGCCAAGATGGTGCGCCGATGGTGTCTTTACTTGATGATGATGCGAAGATTGTGACGTCTCGTCTGGGTAAAGACCGTTTCCGTGTTGCGGGGACGGCAGAATATAACGGTGAAAACCGTGATATTCGCGCAGACCGCATTGAGCCGCTGACCAAGTGGGTGGAAACGCATTTCCCATCAATCTCGACGGAACACGTGGTGCCTTGGGCAGGTCTGCGCCCGATGATGCCAAATATGATGCCGCGCGTGGGCGCCGGCAAACGTGCGGGTGTATTTTACAACACAGGTCACGGGCATTTGGGGTGGACATTATCGGCGGCAACTGCGGCATTGGTTGGCGCATCTGTCCGAGAGCATTTTGCGTCAAAAGGTGGCGCACAAGGCAACGAACGCGGATTTACCTTCAAAAGCGCCTGATAAGCCGCCATAGTCAGGTCAATTCAATAGGAGAGGCTGACTATGGGGAATGAAGAGTTTTTGCAGGTTTTATTTAGTATTTTGGGCGGCAAAATCGTTGTGGTGTTGCTGGCCGCGTTTATCATTATTTGTATTCTGCTTGGAGTTCGGATCGTTCCGCAGTCAGAGCAGTTTGTCATTGAACGTTTTGGTCGGCTTAAGGCGGTGCTTGGGCCCGGCATTAACTTCATTGTCCCGCTCCTTGATCGCGTGGCGCATCGGATTTCGATCCTTGAGCGGCAGCTTCCGAATGCCTCACAGGACGCGATCACGTCGGACAACGTTTTGGTACGGGTTGAGACATCCGTATTCTATCGCATCACAGAGCCTGAGCGGACAGTTTACCGGATCCGCGACGTAGACGCAGCGATCGCAACAACGGTGGCTGGTATTGTGCGCGCCGAGATCGGCAAGATGGAACTTGACGAGGTGCAATCAAACCGCGCGCAACTGATTGAACAGATCAAGGCGCTGGTGGAAGAGGCCGTAGATAACTGGGGCATTGAGGTCACTCGCGCAGAACTTCTGGACGTGAACCTTGATCAAGCGACCCGCGACGCGATGTTGCAACAGTTGAACGCCGAACGTGAACGCCGCGCGCAAGTTACACGTGCAGAAGGTGAGAAACGCTCGGTTGAGCTGCAGGCGGACGCTGATCTTTATGCGGCACAAAAACAGGCTGAGGCGCGCCGTATTCAGGCGGACGCTGAGGCCTACGCAACTGCGACGGTTGCTGACGCGATCAATGCGCATGGCTTGGAAGCAGCACAGTATCAAGTGGCTTTGAAGCAGGTTGAAGCCCTGAACACACTTGGAAATGGCAATGGAAAAAGCACGATCGTGGTGCCGGCAAATGCGCTTGAGGCGTTTGGCAATGCGTTCAATATGCTGAAAGGGCGCGGTTAATATGGATGCACTGGCAAACACGTGGTGGGCATGGGCTGCGTTTGCCCTTGTTTTGGCGATCCTTGAGGTGCTGGCCCCGGGCTTTGTCCTGCTGGGGTTCGCCATTGGTGCGGCGCTGGTGTCTGTTTTGGTTTGGCTCAACGTCGGCCTGTCGTTGATCTGGCTGTCACTCTTGTTTGCTGTGGCGTCACTTGTTGCGTGGCTTGTGCTGCGGTCGGTTTTTCAACTCAAGACCGGCCAAGTGCGCACGTTTGATGAAGATATAAACAGCTGACCAAAAAAAAGGCCCGCTTAAATGGCGGGCCTTTCTAACCTGTCTAAAAAGAGTTTAGCCCAGTTTGCTGGTCAATTCAGGGACTGCGTCGAAGAGGTCTGCGACCAAGCCGTAATCAGCAACTTGGAAGATAGGTGCTTCTTCGTCTTTGTTGATTGCCACGATGATCTTTGAGTCCTTCATGCCAGCAAGGTGCTGGATCGCGCCGGAGATGCCGACAGCAACATAAAGATCAGGTGCGACGACCTTGCCGGTTTGGCCAACTTGCCAATCGTTTGGCGCATAACCACTGTCCACGGCCGCGCGTGATGCGCCAACGGCGGCACCAAGCTTGTCTGCAAGTGTTTCGATCAGTTTGAAATCATCTTCTGACCCAACGCCGCGGCCGCCGGAGACAACTACACCGGCTGATGTCAGCTCGGGGCGGTCAGATGTCGCGACTTTGTCTTCGACCCATTCGGACAGGCCTGCGTTACCAGCGGCAGCAATGTTCTCAACTGTTGCGGAGCCGCCTTCGCCTGCAGCGTCAAATGTTGACGTCCGGATAGTTGCGACTTTTTTGGCGTCTGCTGATTTAACAGTCTGGATTGCGTTGCCCGCATAGATGGGGCGCTCGAATGTGTCTGCGTCGATCACAGCAGTCACTTCAGAAATCACCATCACGTCCAGCATCGCCGCTACGCGGGGCAAGATGTTCTTGGAAGCAGCGGTAGAAGGCGCAACGATGTGGTCATAGTCACCAGCCAGCGATACGATCAGATCAGCAACAGGCTCGGCCAAGTCATGGCCGTATTCGGCGGCATCCGCGCAAAGCACTTTGCCCACGCCGTCAAGCGCAGCAGCCGCCGTTGCAGCATCTGCGCAGCCTTCGCTTGCGCAAAGGACAGTGACATCGCCCAATGCTTTGGCCGCAGTTAGGGCCTTTGCGGTCGCGTCTACGTTAAGTGCGCCACCATTTACTTCAGCAATCAGAAGAACAGCCATTATACAGCCCCCGCTTCTTTGAGTTTCTCGACCAGCTCATCAATTGAGCCAACTTTGATACCAGCCGCACGTTCTGCGGGCTCGGACGTGCCAACGATTTGCAGGCGCGGTGAGACGTCAACACCGTAATCAGCCGCGGTCTTTTCATCGAGCGGCTTCTTCTTGGCCTTCATGATGTTTGGCAAAGACGCATAGCGCGGCTCGTTCAGGCGCAAATCAACAGTGACGATAGCTGGCATCTTCACTTTGATGGTCTGCAAGCCGCCGTCGACTTCGCGTGTCACGGTCGCTGTGTCGCCATCAACGGCCAACTCAGATGCAAAGGTTGCTTGTGACCACCCCAAAAGCGCCGACAGCATTTGACCGGTCGCGTTCATGTCGTTGTCGATCGCCTGTTTGCCAGCAAGGACAAGCCCGGGCTGCTCTTCATCGACAACAGCCTTGAGGATTTTGGCAACCGCGAGCGGCTCAATGTCAGTGTGCACGTCATCAGCAGCAACAACCAGAATGGCGCGGTCCGCACCCATCGCAAGCGCGTTGCGCAGAGTCTCTTGGCTTTGCTTTACGCCAATAGAAACCACAACTACTTCGTCAGCCGTTCCGGCTTCCTTCAAGCGGATCGCCTGCTCAACTGCGATTTCGTCGAATGGGTTCATCGACATTTTGACGTTTGCAAGATCAACACCGCTGCCGTCCGCTTTCACACGAACCTTAACGTTATAGTCGATCACGCGTTTGACGGGCACGAGGACCTTCATGGCGTTTCTCCTGTTGGTAAGCCTTTACGCAGATTCGCTGCGCAATAATCTTCCTTGGTTGTCTAGCAACGCAGAACAAACGAAAACAGGGCAAAATCGACAACAAAAGGGTCTTCGACGCCGCGTTGCCTTTTCTGGCGCTTACCTATTGGCGCCTGGAACCCACAAAACATCGTCTTTGCCGTCATTATTCGCCACCCGAGATGCGACAAAAAACCAGTCTGACAAGCGGTTCAGATATTTGACAGCCGCAGTGTTCACGTCTTCAACGCTGGCCAGTTCAACTGAAAGGCGCTCTGCGCGGCGTGCAACGGTGCGGCATTGGTGTAGGTATGCAGCAAGGGCTGATCCGCCCGGCAAAATGAAGCTGCGAAGTGGCTCAAGCGCTTCGTTCATAGCATCAATCTCGCTTTCAAGGCGGGCTACTTGGCCGTCTGTGACACGTAGCGGTGTGTATTCTGCCTCTGCATCTTTGGCGATGTCAGGGCGGCACATGTCGGCGCCCAAATCGAATAGGTCATTTTGGATCATGGCCAAATGCGCATCAATTTCGCCAGTGGCGTGTAGCCGCGCAAGGCCCACGATTGAGTTGGTTTCGTCAACAGTCCCATAAGCGTTCACGCGCATGGAGTGTTTCGCGACACGCTCACCGTTGCCCAAAGCTGTTTGGCCTTTGTCACCGGTTTTTGTGTAAATTTTGTTGAGTACGACCATGGTTTACGCTCCGAATGTCTGTGAGATAAAGACCCAAGCAACGATCAAAATTACCGCCGCAAACTGTGCATAAAGACGCCAGCGCATAACTTTGTTGGCGTGCTTTTTGTTGAAGTCACCGCCTTTGGCAAAGCCACCGATGCCCAACATCAAAATGCCAAGCACAATTACGCAAGCGATAGCAGCAACGATAAATAGTGGATCGGAAAGCATGGTCAGTCCTTGTTTTTGTATAGTTCCCTGCGAGATAACCCGCTTTGGCCGAAAGGCGAGGGGTCAGGCCTTGGATATCAGCCAATCTAATGCGCGGGTTGGCAAAATGCGGCGGGCAAAGCCCATAATGTAGGTCGGCGTTGTGATGTAGTAGCGTGGTTTTGGCCTAGGATGTTCAAGCGCGTGACGCAGTTTTTTGGTCACCGCCGAGGCAGGCAATTCGAAAGTATCGGGGCCGTTATCCTTGTATAATCGCTTGGACAGGCTCGCTTCATAGGCACTTCGACGGACGCTGTTTTTCCAATCAATCCACTTTTCAAAATGCGGAATAGAGTTTGCGCGAATGCTGCTGGTAACGGGGCCTGGCTCAAGCAAGATGATGTGAATGCCAGTTCCCTTCATCTCGATACGCAACGTATCCGTCAGTCCTTCGAGCGCAAATTTGGTGCTGTTGTAGGACCCGCGCCATGGCAGCACGACAAGTCCCAATACTGATGAACAGTTCACAATACGCCCGTGTCCTTGTTTGCGCATGACTGGGATCACAAGGTTGGTCAGTTCATGAACGCCAAACACATTCGCTTCGAAATTCGCGCGCAGTGCGTCGCGTGGCAAATCCTCAACAGCACCCGGCGTTGCGAAGGCGCCGTTGTTATAAAGTGCGTCCAAGATGCCGCCTGTGGCATCAAGCACCTCTGCAAGGCCTGCCTTCAGGCTGTTGCTGTCAGCGTAATCCAAGAGGGGGCTTTCAAAGCCTTCTGCCTTCAGGCGGTCGCAGTCTTTTTGTTGTCGGCACGATGCAAAAACGCGCCAGCCTGCGTCGCGCAGCCCGTGGGCTGCATCATAGCCGATGCCGCTTGAGCATCCTGTAATGAGTACTGATTTCATTGCGCTGTTGTGGCAAGCGCAGCGCTGTCCCGCAAGGGCTATCCGTCGCCCAACAGGAAATCTGCAACCCAGCCGATGCGGTTCTCAGAGGTTCGAATTTGCACCCACCCACGACCAATATCATCAATGACCTTAACTTCATCACCGGCGTTCAACTTTGTCACAATGCCAAAAACAGTGCCCGGCCCACTACGGATGTTCACAACACTGCCCGTGATTACCTTAATGACCTCCGGTGGCGCTGCGGGAAGTATGATCTCGGCCTCAAGAGCGTCGTCAACAGCCGTTGACAGCGCAACTGTGGTAATGACTGCGTCACCAGTTGAGGGCTCTGCGGCTTCGGGTGGGCTCGCAAGTTCGGCAAGTCCGAAAGCGTCGCTTGTAATCGCTTTGGTCACGGCAACTTCGACTGCTTGTCGATTATCTTCCAGGGCGGGTTCTGGAGCAGGCTCATAACGTGCGATTACAATCAGCTCGCTGCCATCCGGCCAGCTTTCCGCTACGAGCTCATCGCCCCCGCTCAATTCATAAAACGCAAAAGCCAAAAACCCGAAACAAAGAAGGATCACTCGCCACATCACACTAATCCGCACGCCGAAGCGCTAACTCGTTACAACCACGCCTAAAGTTTTAGCATGAGTTTTTCGATTCTGTGAGCAGGCAAAGGCAAATATTCAACTTTGTTCGCTTTACGCGCGATTCAGCCACAGTTACACAAAGTCATGACTAATTTACCGCCTGATACAGATGATCAAAACGTCCCCGCCGTCGCAGAGCCATTGCGCCGTGCTTTGGGTGACCGGTATCTGACCTACGCATTGTCCACCATTATGCACCGGGCCTTGCCCGATGCGCGTGATGGTCTGAAGCCTGTGCACCGGCGGATTTTATACGCGATGCGCGAGTTGAAGCTGAGCCCAACAGGTGGGTTCCGTAAATCAGCTAAAATTTCGGGTGACGTGATGGGGAACTATCACCCGCACGGGGACGCCGCGATTTACGATGCAATGGCGCGTTTGGCGCAGGACTTTAACGTCCGCTACCCGTTGGTTGACGGACAGGGGAACTTTGGCAACATCGATGGTGATAACCCCGCGGCCTCGCGTTACACTGAAGCGCGCATGACCATCGCAGCCGAGGCGCTGCTGGATGGTCTGGCCGAGAATGCTGTTGATTTCCGCGAGAACTACGACGGCACGTTGACTGAGCCTGTGGTATTACCAGCTGCGTTTCCAAACCTGTTGGCAAATGGATCAAGCGGTATCGCCGTGGGCATGGCTACGAACATCCCGCCCCACAACATCGAAGAATTGATCAACGCGTGTTTGCATCTGATCAAGGCGCCGAATGCGCGGGACGAAACGCTGCTTGAACACGTGCCGGGTCCTGATTTTCCAACTGGCGGTGTTATTGTTGAGCCGCGTGAAAATATCGCCGAGGCGTACCGCACTGGTAAGGGCGGGTTCCGCCTGCGGTGCCGTTATGAGATTGAACAACTTGATCGTGGGATGTGGCAAATCATCGTCACTGAAATCCCCTATCAAGTGCAAAAATCCAAACTAATCGAGAAGCTGGCTGAGGTCATTCAGCTCAAGAAAGTGCCGATCCTTGCGGATGTGCGCGATGAAAGTGCCGACGACGTACGTATCGTGCTTGAGCCGAAATCCAAGAATGTTGATCCCGATGTGTTGATGGGGATGCTGTATCGCAACTCTGATCTTGAGGTGCGTTTCAGCTTGAACATGAACGTGCTGATTGATGGTCTGACGCCAAAAGTGTGCAGCCTAAAAGAAGTTCTGCGCGCGTTTCTGGATCACCGCCGTGACGTTCTGCTGCGCCGCTCAAAGCACCGGATTGACAAGATTGATCACCGGCTTGAAGTGCTCGAAGGCTTTATCATCGCGTTCCTGAACTTGGACCGTGTCATTGATATTATCAGATATGACGAAGACCCAAAGCGCGCCCTGATGCATGAAAGCTGGTCGCAAGACTTTGTGCGCGCGACGGATGAGAAAGATTATGTTTCCCCGTCACGTGATCTGGGTACCGAGCTGAGCGAAGTGCAGGCTGATGCTATCTTGAACATGCGCCTTCGGTCGCTGCGCCGCCTTGAAGAGTTGGAGCTGGTACGCGAGCGTGACGCCTTGATGGAAGAACGCGCGGGCCTGCAAGACCTTCTTGATAGCGAAGAAATTCAGTGGTCTACTATTTCAGAGCAGCTGCGTCAGACCCGCAAGGAATTTGGTGCGAAGTCTGAGTTTGGCGCACGACGCAGCACATTCGCCGAAGCAGGCGAAGTGGAAGACGTCCCTCTTGAGGCGATGATCGAGCGTGAGCCGATCACGGTTGTCTGCTCGAAAATGGGATGGATCCGCGCTATGTCGGGCCATATCGATCTTGGCCGTGAACTAAAGTTCAAAGATGGGGACGGCCCGCGGTTCATCTTCCACGCTGAAACAACCGACAAGATTTTGCTGCTTGGGACGAACGGGCGTTTCTACACGTTGCAGGCCAGCACTTTGCCCGGTGGCCGGGGCATGGGCGAGCCCGTGCGACTGATGGTTGATTTGCCTCAAGATGTCGAAATTTTGATGCTGTTCATCCATAAGCCGGGGCGCAAGCTGCTGCTCGCATCAAGTGCGGGTGATGGGTTTGTGGTGCCTGAAGATGAGGTGATCGCGCAAACCCGTGGTGGCAAGCAAGTGTTGAACGTGCGCGCACCAAACACTGCTGCGGTATGTCGTCCCGTTTTGGGCGATCATGTGGCTGTGGTTGGTGAAAACCGCAAAGTGCTTGTTTTTGCCCTTGATGAGTTGCCAGAAATGGCGCGGGGCAAAGGGGTTCGCCTTCAGAAATATAAAGACGGAGGTCTTAGTGATGCGACCACGTTTGATTTCAGCGAAGGGCTAAGTTGGCTTGATCCGGCTGGTCGTACCCGCACGGAAACGGCGCTTGCGGAATGGACGGGTAAGCGCGCGGGTGCTGGCCGTATGGCGCCGCGCGGTTTCCCGAGAGATAATAAGTTCACCTAGGTAGCTGGTGTGTGAGTAAGAAGGACGACGAGTAATGGAGCAGGGCGACACACTTGAAGGCAGATATGGTGGGCAACGCGGTCCCATCTTTTTGCTGGTCCTTGAAACGGGCATTTTGACTGTTTTGACCCTTGGGATTTACCGGTTTTGGGCCAAATCGCGTGTGCGGCGTTATGTGTGGAATGCGGTTCAGCCCGGTGGTGATCCGATGGAATACTCGGGCACAGGCGTTGAGAAATTCGTAGGCTTTCTGATCGCTTTGGTGGTGCTGGCCGTTTATTTGGGATTGTTGCAGGTCTTGCTGACTTTTGCCGGTCTCAGCCTGCTTGATTTGGTTCCTGATGAGGGGGCTAGCGAGGCGCAGATATTTGCAAGCATTGGTGCGATCTACGCCACGCTGATCGCGATTGTCCCGCTTATCTTTATCGCCCAATATCGCGGCCGTCGTTACATGCTGTCGCGCACGCGGTGGCGAGGCTTGCGGTTTGGCATGGATCAGGCGTCGCTTGGCTATATGTGGCGCGCGATTGTTTACAGTGTCATCACGGTTATCTCACTTGGGATTCTGGCCCCGCTTGGTACATTTCAGTTGGAGAAATTTAAGACCGACCGCACTTGGTACGGCGATGTGCAGTTTGAACAAGGTGGCCGCTGGACGATGCTTTATCGCGCGGCATCTGTTTTACTTCTTGGGCTTGGGGTCAGCATTGTGGGGGGAGCTGTCAGCGCGTCAGGTTCGGAAGGTCTTGGCATCACTGTCATGGTAGTTGGGGCGGTCCTGATCGTGATCGGGTTTGTGCACTACCGCTTGCAAAGCTTTGCGATAATGGCGCGGCACAAAACACTTGATGATGGGGCGATTGAGTTTGAGGCGTCACTCCAAACTGGTCGTGTTGTCGGGCACTATATCAAAGGCTCGTTGCTAACGATGTTGGTGACTATTGCAGCGGCAATTCCGGCTGGTGTGATTTTATTCATGGCCAGCCAAATTGGTGCAGCCGGCGGGTTCGGTGGTGCGCAGATTTTCAGCACAATCATTGCCGTGCTGAGCTATGTGGTCGCGCTTGTAATGGGCGGCGCTTCGACCGTGGCATTCATTACCCAGCCTATTTTTGGTCACATCGTAGAGACATGCGTGGTGCGCTATCCCGAGCATTTCGACACCATCCAACAACGTGCTGCCGATGATATGCCTGATGCCGAAGGCTTTGCGGATGCTCTTGATGTAGGCGGTTCGTTTTAAGCGATGGCGTTGCAAAGTAGCCTTGCCTCTTTCGTAGATGGAAAGACTGCTGGAAAGCGCGACGTCTACATCGAAGTTGAGGCGACTGCAGAGGTTTTGCAGATTTGTGACGCCCAAGGTGATGTGCTTGCGGAGTGGCCGTTAAAGCAGTTGCGGCGCATGCAAGACGGATCGCGCACGGTTTTATATTTGGATGGTGATCCAGATGAGGCGCGTCTTTACCCGTTCAATTTGCACGATGAGACGGTTCTGGCAGCGCTGGCCCCTAGCCTTGATAAGCGGCGACCCATTGGACCGCTGGTTCGAAAAGTAATCGGTTGGAGTGTGGCAGCGGCGGCTGCCTTGGCAGTGATGCTTTTCGTGATCATTCCCAGCCTGTCGGATCAACTCGCTACTGTCATTCCTGCTGAGCGTGAAGAGCGTATCGGTAAAGTTGTTTCTTCGCAGATTGAGCGTGCGATGGTTTGGCAAGACGACAGTGCTGGTGAAAGTTGGCAATGCTCATCAGCCGCAGGTGATGCGGCTTTGGCCCAGATGGTCACCCGTGTGTTGGGGCCGCTCGATGTGCCCTACACCTTGAACGTTCAAGTCGTAGATCATCCTTTGATCAACGCGTTTGCATTGCCCGGTGGCCAGGTGATTTTGTTCCGTGGTTTGTTGGAGGCCGCTCAGAGCGCAGATGAGGTGGCGGGGGTTCTGGCCCATGAATTAGGCCACGTGATTAACCGCGACCCGATGCGCTTGACGTTGCGTGCGGCGGGGTCTGCGGGATTGTTGTCGCTGATGCTTGGCGATGCGGCAGGCGGTTTGATTATTGCAGGTGCGGCAGATCAGGTGATGAACGCCAGCCACACCCGTAAAGCAGAAGCACAAGCAGACGAATTTGCCCTGAAACTTTTAGAGGAGGCTGAGATATCTCCACTGGCCTTTGCGCGCTTTTTTGAAACGCTTAAAGAGGACAGCCCAGATATGACGGGTGCTCTTGAATGGTTGTCATCGCATCCCTCGCTGAGCCTGCGTGCCCAAAACGCGCGGGACAATGTACAGCAGGGCAAGACCTATCGGCCTGTGTTGAATGCGCAAGCGTGGCGCGATCTACAAGCAATTTGTGGCTAGCTGCTAAGATCTTCAACCTGAAGCCACACACCGCCACTTGGCCGTAGTGTCAGGATCAGTTCTGGACGCGGATCACGTCCCTTAACGGCCGTGAATTTGAACCGCGATAGCAGAGTGGCCAGTATGATCACTGCCTCTTGCAGGGCAAATGACGCCCCGATGCACACCCGTGGACCATCCCCGAAGGGTAGGTATGAAAAGCGGTTTACGGCCTTTGGATCAGCAAAGCGGTCAGGGTCAAAGGCGTCAGGGTTCTCCCACAGGTCTTTATGCCGATGTAGAGCATAGATGGGCAGCATGACTGTGTCGCCCTTGCGCACCTCGCGTCCACACAGCGTGTCTGATTGTTGTGCAGTGCGGCTGATGAAAGCGGCGGGCGGATAGAGGCGCAAAGCTTCATCAATGATCTGGCGAATGTAGGGCAGGGCCTTGATGTCATCTGCCGTGGCCGTGCGCCCGTTCAAAACCTCGCTTGCCTCGGCGCGGGCCTTTTGCTGTACGTCTTCATCAAAGGCACACAGATAAAGCGCCCACGCCAAGGTAAGGGCAGTTGTTTCATGACCTGCAACGATGAAGGTCAAAAGGTTGTCGCGCAATTCATCCGTGTTCATCTGGCGTTTTGTTTCCGGATCTTCGCCTTCTAGCAACAGATCAAGCAGATCAGGAATCTCACGCGGTCCTGCGTTGCGCCGTTCTTCAATCGAAGCATCCGCGATACGGCGCATATCCTTCATAGCTGAAGATGATCCGATGCGGTTCAGGCGCGGCACCCACGTAGGCACGCCAATAATATCAAGCAGTGACACTTTGGCAGTCTGTGCGATGTAGGCATCGATGGCGCGGTGAACTGCGCCTGCGTCCACGCTATCGCCGTCAGAGAACGTGACGTCTGAGATCACCTCAAACGTGGCCTGCACCATTTCGGCAAACACATCGACCGCACGGCCTTTGGACGCTGCCAGCCGCTTGGTTGAGCGATCAGCAGCTGCCCCCATGATCGGAGCCAAGTTTGCGATATTGCGATGTTTGAAAACGGGCGTTGCCGCACGTCTTTGCCAACGCCAATGGCTGCCTTCTGCGATGAAAAGGGAATTGCCGATGGCAGGTTCAAGGATGTTTTTGGTGACGTCTGACTTGGGGTACACATCCACAGCGTCCTTCAGAATGTGGCGTAACGCATCCGGTTCCATCACCATATGCCAGCGCACCACAGCGGTTTTACCCGAAACAATCGGTTGCTTTGTGGCGATGTCCGGAATGATCTCAACCAAGTTCCGTCGCGCGACACGCAGTGTCTCGATAATGCCCAACGGCTCGGTCACGAGTTTGCATCGCGCTGGCAGTTTGTCTGACATTTGATCGCTCCGTTACCTGTTGCTTTTCATAATAGTGACCTGTTGGAGGTAAGTCACATCTTTGCGCTGTCCATTGTGAAGGGCCCTGAAACTGCGTTAGGAACCTTTAACCGGTTATGAAAGGTGTGTGCCCGTGTGGAAAATGATAGTTGGTTTGCTTGCGCTGCTCGCAGTTGCGGGATGTGGGGGCACAACCGCTGAGATGACACCCCGTTCGCCCGTGCTCAGCAGCTTTGATCTGGGTCATAACGTTGTGATCGGAACGACGGCCAAGAAGGGGCCTTTGTCGCGGGATGCGACGGCGGAGGAGTGGGTCGAAAGCCTTAGCGCTGCTATTGATGCCCAGATCGGTCGCTACGATGCAGGTGGTCTCTATCATTTGGGTGTAAGCGTTGATCAATTTGTCTTGGCCGCCCCCGGCGTGCCACTTGTGTTGTCACCCAAGTCGATCTTGCAAGTTTCAGTTACTGTTTGGGACAACGCCAAGGGCCAAAAGATCAATGAAACGCCCGAGCAAATCCTTGTTTTTGAGAGCTTTTCCGGTGGTAGCCTGCTTGGCTCAGGGCTTACCAGATCGCGTGAAGAACAGATGGCGGGCCTAAGCGCAAATGCTGCGATAAAGATCGAAAATTGGCTGATCGAAAATGCCGCATGGTTCGCGCCACTCAGCGATGTGGAATGACTTGATTTATCTGTGTAAACCTCATACACGCCGCACCGTTGGAAACGGGCTGCGATAACGGTGTTTTCCGCCGCACCCCTGAATAGATTGAAGGTTGGCTCATGGCTAAGGAAAAGTTTGAACGCTCTAAACCGCACGTAAACATCGGCACGATTGGTCACGTTGACCACGGTAAGACGACGTTGACTGCAGCGATCACCAAGCAATTTGGTGACTTCAAGGCATACGACGAGATTGACGGCGCGCCGGAAGAAAAAGCACGTGGTATCACGATCTCTACTGCTCACGTTGAGTATGAAACAGAGACACGCCACTACGCACACGTGGACTGCCCAGGCCACGCTGACTATGTGAAAAACATGATTACTGGTGCTGCTCAGATGGACGGCGCGATCTTGGTTGTTAACGCAGCTGATGGTCCTATGCCACAAACACGTGAGCACATCCTTTTGGGTCGCCAAGTTGGTATCCCTTACATGGTTGTTTACATGAACAAAGTTGACCAAGTTGACGACGAAGAGTTGCTCGAGTTGGTTGAAATGGAAATCCGTGAGCTTCTGTCATCTTACGAGTACCCAGGCGACGACATCCCAGTTGTAGCCGGTTCTGCTCTGGCAGCTCTGGAAGACCGCGATGACAACATCGGTAAAGAGTCTATCGACAAGCTGATGGAAGCTGTTGACAGCTACATCCCGACACCGGCACGTGCTGTTGACCAGCCGTTCCTGATGCCGATCGAAGACGTGTTCTCAATCTCTGGCCGTGGTACAGTTGTAACTGGCCGTGTTGAGCGTGGCGTTATCAACGTTGGCGAAGAGATCGAGATCGTTGGTATCCGTGACACCACGAAGACAACCTGCACAGGTGTTGAAATGTTCCGCAAGCTGCTTGATCGCGGTGAAGCAGGCGACAACATCGGCGCGCTTCTTCGCGGTGTTGACCGTGAAGGTGTTGAGCGTGGCCAGGTTCTTTGTAAGCCAGGTTCCGTATCTCCTCACACGAAGTTCGAGGCAGAAGCTTATATTCTGACCAAAGAAGAAGGCGGCCGTCACACGCCATTCTTTGCGAACTACCGTCCACAGTTCTACTTCCGTACAACTGACGTGACAGGCACAGTTGAGCTTCCAGCGGGTACTGAAATGGTTATGCCAGGCGACAACTTGAAGTTCGAAGTTGAACTGATCGCACCGATCGCGATGGAAGATGGTCTTCGCTTTGCGATCCGCGAAGGCGGCCGCACAGTAGGCGCAGGCGTCGTAGCAAAAATCATCGCCTAAGCTGATTGCGCCTTTTGGGCGCATTCAAAACGATACAGCGGCCGCTCCATTGATTTGGGGCGGCCGTTTTCCATAGTTTTGCCCAGATTGTGTCATAGCCCGCTCTCGTAACTTTTGCGGAGACGCTATGACCCTCATCCATCATAACAAAGCCGAGCTTGCTTGCGTCTTTATGGTCGAACCGGGCCATTATGAGTGGCCAGCCATTCTTCTGGCGTCCTCATTGATGGCGTTCGCGTCGGATGATGTGGCCCTCCACGCCTATTGCCGTTCGCATCTGATTGATCAGTTACACCCCCAAACGTTGCGCTTTTTTGAGCGGCACGGCGTACAGCTTGCTCCGATATCACCCGAGTTTGAGGTGCCCTATCCCCCAAGGCAACAAGCTTTATGCCTGTGCCGCGACCCGCGCAGCGCCCGCCACAATTTTGTTTGATAAAGACATGTTCATGTTGCAGCCCGCTTTCCTTGGGGACGCTTTGCGTCTTGGTGCAGTGTCTGGCAGGCCAACTGGCGATTGGATGTGGGGCAAAACTGTGGATGCGTGGCGCGCGGCTTATGCTTCAGTTGATATGGAACTGCCCCGTGGCAGGCTTGTGCGCCCCAGCGGGTCTTATGTTGCACCAAGTATGTCGGCCGGATTTGTGGCGTACCTCGGGGATCAATTCGGCAAGATTTGGCGCGATACGGCGCTTGCGATTGAAGCGCGACGATTGGCGAAAGGGATCTATCCCACGCTCGATCAGATAAGTCTGCCCGTCGCAACGCATCTGGCGGGGCTCAAGATGAATATGATCGATGTGAAATGGAACAAAGCTGATGCGATCAAGCCGCAAGCGCTGCGCAATGTGATTTGTTACCACTACCAAAAAAGTACAGACGCTGTTGGAGTTGCCGATAAAATGGGTTGCCGATGAGCTATTGCGGGACTTCACCGAATTCGATGGGCTTGAAAGCATGATTGCCTTTTACGACGTGCACAGCGCCAAACCCGCTGATGTCATCCACAACGCTGGATTTCAACGTGCGGTGATCGCCAAACAGCGGGCTGTTGATATCCCGCATGAGCGGTAATTGAGCCAAGAGATGAATTGCTGTCTTGATCTTAGTCCATACCTCGCTTATTCGCACTATTGCCTGCAGGGGTGTAGCTCAGCGGTAGAGCATCGGTTTCCAAAACCGACGGCCGGGGGTTCGATCCCCTCCGCCCCTGCCAGGCGATGTTCTCCATGACACATATTATGCTTCACGTTGGCATGCACAAAACAGCCACGACGCATATGCAGGCCAGTTTGCGCCTGTCGCGCGCACGGCTCAACGCGGCAGGCGTAAGTTACTGGGACCCAGAGACGCTTCGCGCGGGCGGCAGTGACGTTGCGGATCATATGCGCCTTGCTGAGGGGCGTTTTGCAAGTGGTGTGCAACAAATGTTGGACGGGCATGATCGGTTGCTAATTTCCGAGGAGAACATGCTGCGGCTGCCTTGCAAAATGGGTGAGGGTCCGAGCTCTGTTCTTTATGAGCGCGGTCATCAGTTGATTGCGCAGATGGGGCAGGGCGCGCTTGAGCAGCAGGTTGATGTGGCGATTTCGCTGAGGGATTACGCGGGCTACTTCCGATCGCTCTACACCCAAACGCTGATGGGGGGTATTTTCCGTCGTTTGAGCGTTTTATCGCGCGCTCAAGTTATGGTGTTTGCACGTGGGTGGACTTAGTTGATCGCATCCATCCTTTGTCAAACGTCCGCCGGATCATGGTCTGGCGCTATGAAGACTATGGCGTGTTGGCCCAGAGAATATTTGCAGGTCTGATTGGTCAAGATTTGGGCACCATTCCGGTGGTACCTGAGCGGTCCCACCCCGGGCTGTCCGAGCAGGCTGTTGCGGCCCTGCGGGACCATCAAACACGTGACCCTGGTCATAATCGCCGCCTACATAAAATCCCCCGCCGCCCTATTGCACAGGCAGCGCGCGATGCATTTCCGACAGGGGCGCAATATCCAAAGTTTGACCTTTGGCAGGCCGCCGATCTGGAACTGTCAGCGCAAAGATATGCGGCTGACATGGCGGAAATTGCAGCAATGCCCAAGGTTCATCTGCTCAAGGCTTGAAAAACCAGTCTGGTCCAAGTATCTGCCAATGAAATCTATAGGAAAACGACACATGGCGAATCCGCTTCAGTTTATTCAACAAGTCCGCACCGAAGTTGGTCGCGTCACATGGCCAACGCGCCGTGAAGTAGTTTTGACGACAATCATGGTGTTCATGATGGCTGTTTTGACTGCTGTCTTCTTCTTTTTCGTCGATTGGATCATTCGCTCGGGACTATCGTTTATCCTGAACGGCTAACACGTAGCTGCTTTCTAAATTGCGTATAACACCTTGAAACAACATGTTTTCGGCGGTATTGCGCAACAACTTGAGACAGATGGGCGTGCTTCGATTCGTGTAGCGCGCCGCTTTCTGTTTTGAGAAGGCAGTGTAACTGCTTGAATTAACATAAGATTTTGCGCGCTTTCGCGTGCGGCACAAAAGGACCGACAGCAATGGCAAAACGGTGGTATTCAGTAAGCGTACTCTCGAACTTCGAGAAAAAGATCGCTGAAGGCATCAGAGTCGCTGCGGCTGAGGCTGAGTTGGAAGATCAGATCGACGAAGTTCTGGTTCCAACCGAAGAAGTCATCGAAATTCGCCGCGGCAAAAAAGTTCCGACCGAGCGTCGTTTTATGCCTGGCTACGTTTTGGTTCACATGGAAATGACGGATGAAGGCTATCATCTGATCAATTCCATGAACCGCGTCACAGGATTTTTGGGCCCGCAAGGCCGCCCGATGCCGATGCGTGATGCAGAGGTGAACCAAATTCTTAACCGCGTTCAAGAAGGTGAGGAAGCGCCGCGTACGCTCATTCACTTTGAGGTCGGTGAGAAAGTTAAAGTTAACGATGGTCCGTTCGAAGATTTCGACGGCATGGTCGAGGAAGTCGACGACGACAACCAGCGCCTCAAGGTTACAGTATCAATCTTTGGTCGCGAAACGCCGGTCGAATTGGAATACACGCAGGTCACTAAACAGGCCTGATCGTGCAAATCGTGGGAGGTTTTGGCAGCGCGCTGTCAAGCTGGACCACGGCAACCCATCCCGCCAGACGCGTCTGGAGTGGGAGTTGAGCAAGGAGAAGTCCAATGGCTAAAAAAGTCGCTGGCACAATGAAGCTGCAGGTTCCTGCAGGTCAAGCTAACCCATCACCGCCCGTAGGCCCTGCGCTTGGTCAACGTGGTATCAACATCATGGAATTCTGTAAGGCGTTTAACGCCAAGACACAGGACATGGAGCCAGGTGCACCCTGCCCAACGGTTATCACGTATTACGTTGATAAGTCGTTCAGCATGGACATTAAAACGCCACCAGCGTCATACTACTTGAAGAAAGCTGCCAAGGTTAAATCTGGCGCGAACAACCCAAGCCGTGAGACGGTTGGTCAGGTAACTGCTGCGCAGGTACGTGAAATCGCTGAAGCGAAAATGAAAGATCTGAACGCGAACGATATCGAAGCCGCGATGCAGATTATTCTGGGCTCTGCCCGCTCTATGGGCATTGAGGTGAAGTAAGATGGCTAAACTTGGAAAACGCACAACTGCGGCACGCGAGGCATTCGCGGGCAAATCCAACGTCACCGTTGATGAGGCGGTCGCACTGGTAAAAGCCAACGCCACAGCAAAGTTCGACGAAACTATCGAAATCTCCATGCAGCTCGGTGTTGATCCGCGTCACGCAGACCAAATGGTTCGTGGCGTTGTATCTTTGCCAAACGGCACTGGTAAATCAGTTCGTGTTGCTGTCTTTGCACGTGATGCAAAAGCAGACGAAGCGAAAGCGGCTGGCGCAGACATCGTTGGTGCAGAAGATCTGATGGAAATCGTCCAAGGCGGCACCATCGATTTTGATCGCTGCATTGCGACGCCTGACATGATGCCAATCGTTGGTCGGTTGGGTAAAGTACTCGGCCCACGCAACCTGATGCCAAACCCAAAAGTTGGCACAGTGACCATGGACGTCAAAGCGGCTGTCGAAGCTGCAAAAGGCGGCGAAGTGCAGTTCAAAGCTGAAAAAGCTGGTGTTGTACATGCAGGTCTTGGCAAGTCGTCATTCGGTGAGAAAGAGTTGATCGAAAACGTTCGCTCTTTCATCGGCGCAGTTCAGAAGGCTCGTCCTTCCGGTGCCAAAGGCGCTTACATGAAAAAGATCACACTAAGCTCAACAATGGGCCCAAGTGTAACGGTATCTATCGACGACGCTGCGCAAGAATAATCTTGCGCGCTCAGTTGTTGAGTATTTTGAGGCGGGCCTTTCGGGGCTCGCCTCTTTCTTTTTGTGGATGTTGTTGGGTCGTACACCTTAGCGAACCCTAGCGTTTGTTGCACGGCCACTAACAATCCTTTTCTCTGAAATGAAATGAAATGAATTGATGCAGATTGAGGCCATATTCGGCCATATTCCCTTGGTTAACAATTCCTTACTAAAGAGTGTTTTGTTTCCATGAAGGGTTGGCGCCGCGCGCCTCGGTCACCGTATGCCTACAACGTTTAACGTTATTTCCCTTGGTAATCAGTCAATCATCGACCCTATTGAGGGTAATTTGTTCGCTGAGAACGCTAACCTTCTGGAGCAGCAAACTTTGGGGGGTGGGCAATGCACTTGTGAACGATATTCGTTCGTTCTCAATCGTTGGTAACGGGTTCAATTTCGGTTTTGTCGGAATTTACGATCAAAATAACTTCTTTTCTAATGATCAGTTTTCGATTGATGGGGGTCCTGTTCGGACTTTTGATGCGCTTGCCGTATACAACGCGACGCTCACATATGTTGACGGTACGAGCGCGCAAATTACCGCTGTGGTCTTTCAGGATACCAACGGTGACACGTTCCTCGCGCCGGATTTCGATCCAAGTGCTAACCAAACAGCACTTGAAGCGGGCGCCATCCGTTCTCTTACTTTGGGAACGTTGGACACCAACGCTTCCGTGGTTTTGTTCGGGGATCGTGAGGCGTTCAATTTTGTCACGTGCTTTGTAAAAGGGATGGAAATCCTTACGCCTCAGGGGAACCGCAGAGTTGAGGATTTGCAGGTGGGTGATCTGGTGGTCACACGTGACGGTGCCCCGCAGCCCATCCGGTGGATTGGCAAGGCGAGCCGTCCTGCACGCGATAATTTTCTACCTGTTCGCATTAAGGCTGGTGCGCTTGGTGCGGGGATCCCGAGTAAGGACCTTATCGTCTCACAACAGCATCGGATGTTGTTTGTATCGCCAATCGCTGAACGGATGACAGGCACAGACGAGGTTTTGGTCCCCGCTATCAAGCTGCTGAATTTGCCGGGTGTTCAGCTTGTCGAGGATTGGGACACGGTGACCTACTTCCACCTACTTCTCGATCAGCATCAGATTATCTATGCCTATGATGCGCCGACTGAGTCACTGCTTACCGGCGCGCAGGCGTGTAAAGCGATTGGCCCCGATGCAGTTGCAGAGATTGCAGACTTCTTTCCTGAATTGTTGCAAACCGCAGCGCGGCCAGCACGGTTTATTCCCAAGGGAAGGCAGATCAGACAGCTTGTCGCGCGGCATTTGAAAAACAACAAACCTGTAGTCGGTGGGTTTTCGCCGGCTTTGTGCGTGTAGCAATCGTGGCGGTGAAACGGGGCTTGGCAAAACACTAACAATTGTCTAACCACATCCTTGCAGTTGAGCGCGCGATTCGTCACGCGCTCTTTTGCGTTTCGTCCGAGATGGTGGGTTTGGGCCTTTGTCCTTTAATTCCTGCCTGAGACGGGATCAGACCAGTTTCTTCAGCGGCCGTTTTGGTCACTGGCGGTTCGGGCGTCCCGTTTGAAGGACCCAACCGCCGGAGCAATCCGGTACACTGAGCCGGCGGGGTAACCCGCCATATTTGGAGAAAAACTGTGGATAGAGCACAAAAAGAAAAAGTTGTCGACGAACTCGGCCAAATCTTTGAAAGCTCTGGCGTCGTAGTGGTTAGCCACTACGAGGGAATGACAGTTGCTGAAATGCAGGACTTGCGCGCTAAAATGAGCGAAGCGGGTGGGTCTGTGCGTGTTGCCAAAAACAGGCTCGCCAAAATCGCCTTGAATGGTCAGCCGTGCGAAAGCGTGTCTAAGTACCTGACAGGGATGACAGTTCTCGCCTATTCAGAAGACCCTGTCGCTGCGGCGAAAGTGGTTGATGCATACGCAAAGGAAAACGACAAGCTCGTTATCCTTGGTGGTGCAATGGGTGATACTGCTCTGGATGTTGCTGGCGTGAAAGCCGTTGCATCGATGCCAAGCCGCGAGGAGCTTATTGCCTCTATCGTGGGTTGTATCGGCGCACCTGCTTCCAACATCGCTGGCGCAATTGGCGCACCTGCTTCGAACATCGCGAGCATTCTTTCGACCATCGAAGAGAAAGCTGCATAAGCACAACTGGAAACCCTCGTGGGCAACATCGCTACACGTTGGAACACAACCTTAGGAAACGGAAACAGTATAATGGCTGATCTGAAAAAACTTGCTGAAGAGATCGTTGGTCTTACCCTTCTCGAAGCACAAGAATTGAAAACCATCCTCAAAGATGAGTATGGCATCGAGCCAGCAGCTGGCGGCGCAGTCATGATGGCTGGCCCAGGTGGCGACGCTGGTGCAGCTGCTGAAGAAAAATCTGAGTTCGACGTTGTTCTGAAGAACGCCGGCGCACAGAAAATCGCAGTCATCAAAGAAGTCCGCGGCATCACAGGTCTTGGCCTGAAAGAAGCTAAAGACCTCGTCGAAGCTGGCGGTAAAGTCAAAGAAGGTGTCGACAAAGCAGAAGCTGAAGACATCAAAGCTAAGCTGGAAGCAGCTGGCGCAGAGATCGAACTGGCCTAATTGGCTGGGCGTGGGGCTTAGTCCCGTGCACAATATTGGCTGGGCATGGTTGATTCCGTGCCCAGCTTAACCTGTCTTAGAAGCTGCTTTCAAATGCAGAGCCGCTTCTAAGGAAGGTCCAAGCGGGAGCGTGTCGGTGGGACGATACGCAGGTATTGGCTTGGTTTTCCTGTCTCAAAAGGGCCGCGCACCGATGCCCGACGGTGTAGCGATCCAGTGAGAACACATGAAAGGTGACAACGCACATGGCTCAATCCTTCCTCGGCCAGAAACGCTTGCGCAAATACTACGGTAAAATCCGCGAAGTCCTAGAAATGCCGAACCTTATTGAGGTTCAAAAGTCATCATATGACCTCTTTTTGAAGTCAGGTGACCAGCTTCAGCCGCTCGACGGCGAAGGCATCAAAGGCGTCTTCCAGTCGGTTTTCCCGATCAAGGACTTTAACGAAACTGCGATCCTTGAGTTCGTCAACTACGAGCTGGAAAAGCCGAAGTATGACGTTGAGGAGTGTCAGCAACGTGACATGACATACAGCGCGCCACTGAAAGTGACGCTGCGCTTGATCGTGTTCGAAATTGACGAAGATACAGGTGCGAAATCTGTCAAAGACATCAAAGAGCAAGATGTCTTTATGGGCGACATGCCTTTGATGACGCCAAACGGTACGTTCGTTGTGAATGGCACGGAGCGTGTTATCGTGAGCCAGATGCACCGTTCACCGGGTGTTTTCTTCGATCACGATAAGGGCAAGACCCACTCATCAGGTAAACTTCTGTTTGCATGTCGCATCATCCCCTACCGTGGTAGCTGGCTGGACTTTGAGTTCGACGCCAAAGACATCGTCTTTGCGCGCATTGACCGTCGCCGCAAGCTGCCTGTAACGACGCTTTTGTATTCTTTGGGTCTGACCCAAGAAGACATCATGGACGCATACTACGACACAGTACCTTACCGTTATGAAGCGGGTAAGGGCTGGGTCACGAAGTTCTTCCCAGAGCGCGTTCGCGGTACACGTCCGACATATGACCTCATCGATGCAGCTTCGGGCGAAGTAATTGCTGAGGCGGGCAAGAAGGTGACACCACGCGCGGTCAAGAAATTGATCGACGAAGGCCAAGTCACTGAGTTGCTGCTTCCGTTCGATCAGATCATGGGCAAGTTTGTTGCTAAAGACATCATAAACGAAGACAACGGCGCGATTTACGTTGAAGCCGGTGATGAACTGACATGGGAAGTCGACAAAGACGGCGATGCAGTCGGCGGTTCTGTGAAAGAATTGCTGGACGCTGGTATCACTGAAATTCCTGTCCTCGACATCGATAATGTCAACGTTGGCCCTTACATGCGTAACACCATGGCGGCAGACAAAAACATGAACCGCGAAACTGCGCTCATGGATATCTACCGTGTGATGCGTCCGGGTGAGCCACCCACCGTAGATTCTGCTTCTGCTCTGTTTGACACGCTCTTCTTCGATAGCGAGCGTTATGACCTGTCTGCAGTTGGCCGTGTTAAGATGAACATGCGTCTTGCGCTTGATGCAGAAGACACACAGCGCACATTGCGTAAAGAAGACATCGTTTCATGTATCAAAGCGCTGGTTGATCTGCGCGATGGTCGTGGCGACATCGACGACATTGACCACCTCGGCAACCGCCGCGTGCGTTCCGTTGGTGAGTTGATGGAGAACCAATACCGCGTTGGTCTGCTCCGCATGGAGCGTGCGATCAAAGAGCGTATGTCCTCTGTCGAAATCGACACAGTGATGCCGCAAGATCTGATCAATGCGAAACCTGCAGCAGCGGCAGTTCGTGAATTCTTCGGCTCATCGCAGCTGTCACAGTTTATGGACCAAACAAATCCGCTTTCCGAAGTGACGCACAAGCGTCGCCTCTCAGCGCTTGGACCAGGCGGTCTGACACGCGAGCGTGCGGGCTTTGAGGTGCGCGACGTGCACCCAACGCACTACGGTCGGATGTGTCCGATTGAAACGCCGGAAGGTCCAAACATTGGTCTGATCAATTCGCTGGCAACTTTTGCACGCGTTAACAAATATGGCTTCATCGAAACACCATACCGCAAAGTTGTTGACGGTCAGGTGACTGACGAAGTCCAGTACATGTCCGCGACGGAAGAAATGCGCCACACTGTTGCGCAGGCCAACGCGAACCTTGATGAAGGCGGCAAGTTCGTCAACGATCTGGTTTCGACACGTAAGTCTGGTGATTACACATTGTCACCGTCCGACAGCGTGAACCTGATCGACGTTTCACCAAAGCAGTTGGTCTCTGTCGCCGCCTCGCTTATCCCGTTCCTTGAAAACGACGATGCTAACCGCGCCCTAATGGGATCGAACATGCAACGTCAGGCGGTTCCACTTCTGCAAGCCGAGGCACCACTTGTTGGTACTGGTATCGAAGAAGTTGTGGCCCGCGATTCCGGTGCGGCGATCATGGCGAAACGTGCGGGTATCATCGACCAAGTCGATGCGACACGTATCGTTATCCGCGCAACCGAAGACCTCGAACTTGGCGACGCTGGTGTTGATATTTACCGCATGCGTAAATTCCAACGCTCAAACCAGAACACTTGTATTAACCAACGTCCGTTGGTGAAGGTTGGTGATTTGGTTACCAAAGGTGAAGTTATTGCCGACGGTCCGTCAACTGACATGGGTGAACTTGCCCTTGGTAAAAACGTGGTTGTCGCGTTTATGCCTTGGAATGGCTACAACTATGAGGACTCCATCCTGATCTCCGAGCGCATTACGCGTGATGACGTGTTTACTTCTGTTCACATCGAAGAGTTCGAAGTAGCGGCACGTGACACCAAGCTTGGGCCAGAGGAAATCACACGCGATATTCCAAACGTCGGTGAGGAAGCTCTGCGTAACCTCGATGAAGCGGGTATCGTGTACATCGGTGCGGAAGTTGGTCCAGCTGACATTCTTGTTGGTAAGATCACGCCAAAAGGCGAAAGCCCAATGACACCCGAAGAGAAGCTTTTGCGAGCGATCTTTGGTGAAAAAGCTTCTGACGTGCGTGATACATCACTCCGTCTGCCCCCAGGCGATTTTGGTACAATCGTAGAAGTCCGCGTTTTCAACCGCCACGGCGTTGAAAAAGATGAGCGTGCACTTCAGATCGAGCGTGAAGAAGTTGAGCGTTTGGCCCGTGACCGTGATGACGAATTAGTCATCCTCGATCGCAACATCTACGCCCGTCTACGCGACATGATCGAAGGCAAAATTGCTGTCAAAGGACCAAAAGGCGTTAAGGCCGGTTCTAAAATTGACGCAGATTTGCTCGACAGCATTAGCCGTGGTCAGTGGTGGCAGCTTGCTCTTGAGGACGAAGACGATGCGAAAATCGTTGAGGCCCTGAACGAGCAGTACGAGATCCAGAAACGGACCCTCGATGCGCGCTTTGAGGACAAGGTAGAGAAAGTTCGCCGCGGCGACGATCTTCCCCCAGGTGTTATGAAGATGGTTAAAGTCTTTGTCGCCGTTAAGCGTAAGCTGCAGCCCGGCGATAAGATGGCGGGTCGTCACGGTAACAAAGGTGTTATTTCCAAGGTTGTCCCTATGGAAGACATGCCCTTCCTCGCCGATGGCACGCCGGTTGATTTCGTTCTGAACCCGCTTGGTGTTCCGTCACGTATGAACGTTGGTCAGATCCTTGAAACCCATATGGGTTGGGCTGCACGTGGCCTTGGTATTCAGATTGATGAGGCGCTTGGCGAGTACAAACGTTCTGGCGATCTGACACCTGTCCGTGATGCGTTGAAAATTGCTTATGGTGACGACGTCTATGACGAAGGCATCAAGGGCATGGATGAGCAGTCTGTTGTTGAAGCAGCGGGCAACGTCACACGCGGTGTGCCAATTGCGACGCCTGTATTCGACGGTGCCAAAGAAGCTGACGTCAATGACGCGTTGGTTCGTGCAGGCTTCAGCCAGAGCGGTCAGTCAATCTTGTTTGACGGTCGTACTGGTGAGCAGTTTGCCCGTCCTGTCACAGTCGGCATCAAGTATCTGCTGAAACTACACCACCTCGTGGACGACAAAATCCACGCGCGTTCAACTGGTCCATACTCGCTGGTCACACAGCAGCCATTGGGCGGTAAAGCGCAATTCGGTGGTCAGCGTTTCGGGGAGATGGAGGTCTGGGCTCTGGAAGCTTACGGCGCTGCATACACCCTGCAAGAGATGCTTACGGTCAAATCGGACGACGTTGCTGGACGGACGAAAGTCTACGAAAGCATCGTCAAAGGCGAGGACAACTTCGAAGCGGGTGTACCTGAGTCGTTCAACGTTCTTGTCAAAGAAGTCCGTGGCCTCGGCCTGAATATGGAACTCCTGGATGCGGAGGATGGCGAATGAGGGCTTAGCCCCTCATTCACCCCTTCCTCCCCCCTGATTTAAGGATCTGAAAATGAACCAGGAACTCACAAATAACCCGTTTAACCCACTGACACCCACAAAGGTGTTCGACGAAATCAAAGTATCTTTGGCATCGCCAGAGCGTATTTTGTCTTGGTCATTCGGTGAAATCAAAAAGCCAGAAACCATCAACTACCGCACGTTCAAGCCTGAGCGTGATGGCCTGTTCTGTGCGCGTATCTTTGGCCCGATCAAAGACTACGAATGTCTGTGCGGCAAATATAAGCGCATGAAATATCGCGGCGTTGTCTGCGAGAAATGTGGTGTTGAAGTTACGCTTCAAAAAGTACGTCGTGAGCGTATGGGCCACATCGAGTTGGCGTCACCGGTTGCACACATCTGGTTCCTCAAGTCACTTCCATCCCGGATTGGCTTGATGCTGGACATGACACTGCGTGATCTTGAGCGTATTTTGTACTTTGAAAACTATGTCGTCATCGAGCCTGGCTTGACTGACCTTACTTACGGTCAGCTGATGACCGAAGAAGAGTACATGGACGCACAGGACAACTTCGGCATGGATGCGTTCACTGCAAACATCGGTGCGGAAGCGATCCGTGAGATGTTGCAAGCCATCGATTTGGAAGCAGAAGCCGAGCAGCTGCGTGCTGATCTTGCTGAAGCAACTGGTGAGTTGAAGCCGAAGAAAATCATCAAGCGCCTCAAAATCGTCGAAAGCTTCATTGAGTCTGGCAACCGTCCTGAGTGGATGATCCTGACTGTTGTGCCTGTGATCCCGCCAGAGCTGCGCCCACTCGTGCCGCTTGATGGTGGCCGCTTTGCGACGTCTGATTTGAACGACCTTTACCGTCGTGTAATCAACCGTAACAACCGTCTGAAGCGCCTGATTGAGCTGCGCGCGCCTGACATCATCGTACGTAACGAAAAGCGTATGTTGCAGGAGTCGGTTGATGCGCTCTTTGATAACGGCCGCCGCGGGCGTGTGATTACCGGTGCAAACAAGCGTCCGCTCAAGTCACTTTCTGACATGCTTAAAGGTAAGCAAGGTCGCTTCCGCCAAAACCTTTTGGGTAAGCGCGTCGACTTCTCTGGCCGTTCCGTCATCGTGACGGGCCCTGAGTTGAAGCTGCATCAATGTGGCTTGCCTAAGAAAATGGCGCTCGAACTGTTTAAGCCGTTCATCTACTCTCGCCTTGAAGCCAAAGGTCTGTCCTCGACGGTCAAGCAGGCTAAGAAGCTGGTAGAAAAAGAGCGTCCAGAAGTTTGGGACATCCTCGACGAAGTTATTCGTGAGCACCCCGTCATGTTGAACCGTGCGCCTACGCTGCACCGTTTGGGCATTCAGGCGTTTGAGCCTGTTCTCATCGAAGGTAAAGCAATTCAGTTGCACCCGCTGGTGTGTTCTGCATTCAACGCTGACTTTGACGGTGACCAGATGGCGGTTCACGTTCCGTTGTCACTTGAGGCACAGCTTGAAGCTCGTGTTCTCATGATGTCGACCAACAACGTTCTGTCGCCCTCGAACGGCGCGCCGATCATTGTTCCGTCACAGGATATGATCTTGGGCCTTTACTACACGTCGCTACAGCGTGCGGGTATGAAGGGCGAAGGCATGGTCTTTGGTTCAATCGATGAGGTGCAGCACGCACTTGATACGGGTGAAGTCCATCTTCACGCCAAGATCCAAGCACGTGTTCCTCAGATTGATGAAGAAGGTAACACTGTCATTCAACGCTTTGAGACAACACCGGGCCGTGTGCGCCTTGGTGCATTGCTGCCGATGAACAACAAAGCGCCGTTTGAATTGGTGAACCGTCTGTTGAAAAAAGGCGAAGTTCAGCAAGTCATCGACACTGTTTACCGTTACTGCGGCCAGAAAGAGTCTGTCATCTTCTGTGACCAGATCATGACCATGGGCTTCCGCGAAGCGTTCCGCGCCGGTATATCCTTCGGTAAGGACGACATGGTTATCCCAGACAACAAGTGGGAAATCGTTGACGGCGTTCGTGAACAAGTGGCTGAGTTCGAACAACAGTACATGGACGGCCTGATCACTCAGGGTGAAAAGTACAACAAAGTTGTCGATGCTTGGTCTAAGTGTAACGACAAAGTTACTGACGCCATGATGGGGACGATCGCTTCGATCAAAACCGATGAAAACGGCGCCGAGATGGAGCCAAACAGCGTCTTCATGATGGCTGACTCCAAAGCGCGTGGCTCGGTCACTCAGATGAAACAGCTCGGCGGTATGCGCGGCCTGATGAATAAACCAAACGGTGAGATCATCGAGACGCCAATTATCTCGAACTTTAAAGAAGGTCTGACTGTTCTTGAGTACTTCAACTCTACCCACGGTGCTCGTAAGGGTCTGTCGGATACGGCGTTGAAAACTGCGAACTCAGGTTACCTGACACGCCGTCTTGTGGACGTGGCTCAGGACTGCATCGTGCGCGAGCATGACTGTGGTACTGAAGTGGCGATCACGGCTGAAGCAGCGGTTAACGATGGTGAGGTTGTTGCAACCTTGGCAGAGCGTGTGCTGGGTCGGGTATGTGCGGAAGATGTTCTGCACCCTGTGACTGGCGATGTTTTGGCAACCAAAGGTGAGTTGCTCGACGAGCGCGCATCTGACCGTCTTGAGGAAGCTGGCGTAGCGTCTATGCGCATCCGCAGCCCGCTCACTTGTGAAAGTGAAGAAGGCGTTTGTGCGGCATGTTATGGTCGTGACCTCGCACGTGGTACAATTGTGAACCAAGGTGAGGCCGTCGGAATCATCGCGGCGCAGTCTATCGGTGAGCCAGGTACACAGCTGACCATGCGTACATTCCACATTGGCGGTGTTGCGCAGGGCGGTGGCCAACAATCGTTCCAAGAAGCTAGCCAAGAGGGTAAAGTTGTCTTCGCTGATGGCCAGTTGATAGAGAACGCCGCAGGCGAGCAGATCGTTATGGGCCGCAACATGAAGCTTTCCATCACCGGTCCAGACGGCAAAGAGCGTGCGTCACATAAAGTGTCCTACGGTTCCAAGCTTTTGGTCAAAGAAGGTGCTGATGTTGCACGCGGCGATAAGCTGTTTGAATGGGACCCATTCACACTTCCAATGATCGCAGAAAAAGGCGGCGTCATTAAGTTCGTTGATCTGACTGCGGGCATCGCAGTTCGTGAAGACACAGATGACGCGACCGGCATGACACAGCGTATCGTTACTGATTGGCGTTCGGCGCCAAAAGGCAACGAGCTGGCACCAAAAATCTTGGTGGCAGATGCAAATGGCGAGCCCGTCCTGAAGGACGATGGCAACCCTGTTGCATACCCGATGTCAGTAGACGCGATTTTGTCTGTTGAAGATGGTGACTCGGTAAACCCAGGTGATGTTGTTGCGCGTATTCCTCGTGAGGGCGCGAAAACAAAAGACATTACCGGTGGTCTGCCACGCGTTGCGGAACTCTTTGAAGCACGTCGTCCAAAAGACCACGCGATCATTGCTGAAATCGATGGCTACGTGCGCTTCGGTAAAGACTACAAGAACAAGCGCCGCATCGCGATTGTTCCTGCAGCCGAGACGCCCGAAGCCGCTGATGAGGCGAAAGTCGAGTACATGGTGCCTAAGGGTAAGCACATTCCTGTTCAGGAAGGTGATTACGTCCAGAAGGGTGATTACATCATGGACGGTAACCCTGCGCCGCACGATATTCTTGCGGTCATGGGCGTCGAAGCGCTTGCTGACTACATGATCAACCAAGTGCAGGAGGTTTACCGACTGCAGGGTGTTAAGATCAACGACAAGCACATCGAAGTTATCGTGCGTCAGATGCTCCAGAAGTGGGAAATCCTCGATAGCGGTGAAACAACGCTGCTCAAGGGCGAACATGTGGACAAGCAAGAGTTTGACCTTGCGAACGAGAAAGCCGCTGCGCGCGGCGGTCGTTTGGCGAAGGGCGAGCCTATCTTGCTCGGCATCACGAAAGCATCGTTGCAGACACGCAGCTTTATCTCAGCCGCATCGTTCCAAGAAACGACACGCGTGCTGACTGAAGCTTCGGTTCAAGGTAAGCGCGATAAGCTGATCGGTCTGAAAGAGAACGTCATCGTGGGTCGTCTGATCCCAGCCGGTACCGGTGGCGCAACTCAGCAGATGCAGCGTGTTGCCCAGGATCGTGACAACGTTGTTTTGGAAGCGCGTCGTGAAGAAGCCGAAGCAGCTGCCGCATTGGCCGCGCCGACAGCTGAAGACGTAGTGGGTGGTGATGAGTTTGACACCATCATGACAGGCGATGCTGACAGCCGCGACTAAAGCGACCATCCTTAAGTGTTGAGATAGGCCTCCGCAGTGCGGGGGCCTTTTTCGTTTGGGCTGTACACCAATGCTTCCCTTTTGTTGCGGGCCGTGTATTCGATTTGCCATGGCAACTTTGCAAGAAAACACGCGCGGTGCCGCGCTCATGATGTGCTCTATGGCGGCATTCACGCTAAATGACGCTTGCTTGAAAGCGATCTCAACGGAATGGCCTTTGTTTCAGACATTGACCGTCCGCGGGTTTGTCACAGTGATCTTAATTGCGATCATGGCTGCTGTGATGGGCGCTTTCCGCAAGGGGATCGCCAAAGGCGATTGGCCATTGGTTGCAGCACGTGTCGGCGCTGAAATTGGTGCCGCATATTTCTTTCTTACGGCCTTGATTAATCTACCGCTCGCCAACGCGACGGCCATTTTGCAAACCCTTCCCCTCACAGTCAGCTTAGCAGGCGCGTTTTTTCTGGGCGAGATGCTGGGCTGGCGGCGCATGTTTGCCATTGTTGTAGGGTTCGTCGGTGTGCTGCTTATCGTGCGGCCCGGTGCGGACGGGTTTAATGTATTTTCGATCTACGCGCTGATTGCCGTTGGTTTCGTTACCGTCCGTGATCTGGTGACGCGGCGGCTGTCGTCTGACACTCACACAATGGCGGTGACGCTGTTGTCAGCTATAGGCGTATTTTTGTGGGCCGCCGCGCTTAGTACCACAACCGAGTGGGCGCCGTTCACATCGCGGTCAATTTGGTTGGTGTTGGGTGCATCCCTGTTCATCATCGGCGGCTATGTATTTAGCGTGATGGTTATGCGGGTTGGAGACATCTCGTTTGTGGCGCCGTTCAGATACACGTCTTTGGTTTGGGCGCTGGTTCTGGGCTTTGTCCTTTTCGGTGAGTGGCCGAGTATTCTGACTATTTTGGGGGCGCTCATCATTACTGGATCGGGCCTATTTACGTTCTACCGCGAGCGGCGGATCGCCGAGCGCGAGAGGGTTTCTACGGCTTAGCACGTATCGCTGAGCTGATGCGTTCATGGGGTGCTGTTGACAGGGCGGGCGACTCTCAGTATAGCCCGCACATCCCAAGAGGGGGTACGCCCCTTTTGTCAAAGAAATTAGTGGTCACGATCCGAACTACTGCTGTTCCGATCCTCTGAAAATCCACCGCTCGGATCCCAGGTAGGGTTACCCGATGCGGGCTTTTGTGTTTGCGGACGCGCTTGCACGACACGAATGAAACGGGGGCCTAGGCCCCCAAAACGAAGAAGTTGCAACAAAGGGGAAAGTCCTCAATGCCGACTATCCAACAGCTGATCCGTAAACCGCGTCAGCCTAAACGTAAATACTCCAAGTCCCAGCACTTGGAGCAATGCCCCCAAAAACGTGGCGTTTGCACACGCGTTTACACAACCACGCCTAAGAAGCCGAACTCGGCGATGCGTAAGGTTGCTAAAGTGCGTTTGACCAACGGTTTTGAGGTTATTTCCTACATTCCCGGTGAGAGCCACAACCTTCAGGAGCACTCTGTGGTTCTGATCCGTGGCGGTCGTGTAAAAGACCTTCCCGGTGTGCGTTACCACATCCTGCGCGGCGTTCTGGATACCCAAGGCGTCAAAGACCGTAAACAACGTCGTTCGAAATACGGCGCCAAGCGCCCTAAATAAGGAGAGCCGCAGATGTCACGTCGTCACGCCGCTGTTAAACGCGAAGTTCTGCCCGACGCCAAATATGGCGATAAGGTTCTGACAAAATTCATGAATAACATGATGCTCGATGGTAAGAAATCTACCGCTGAGCGCATCGTCTACAACGCACTTGACCGTGTTGAAGGCAAGATTAAACGCGCCCCCGTTGAAGTGTTCCACGAAGCACTCGACAACATCAAACCCGCCGTTGAGGTTCGCTCACGTCGTGTTGGTGGTGCAACATACCAAGTGCCAGTTGAAGTGCGCCCTGAGCGTCGCGAAGCATTGGCCATCCGTTGGTTGATCAACGCATCCCGTTCGCGCAACGAGAACACAATGGAAGAGCGCCTTGCTGGTGAGCTTCTGGACGCTGTTCAGTCACGCGGCTCAGCTGTTAAAAAGCGCGAAGACACGCACAAGATGGCAGATGCCAACAAAGCGTTCTCGCACTACCGCTGGTAATTTTCACTTTTCGTCCAAGGACCCATTCCAATGGCACGCGAATATCCCCTAGAGCTGTACCGTAACTTCGGTATCATGGCGCACATCGATGCAGGTAAAACCACCTGCTCCGAGCGTATTCTCTTCTACACAGGCAAGTCCCACAACATCGGCGAAGTCCACGACGGCGCAGCAACGATGGACTGGATGGAGCAGGAGCAAGAGCGCGGTATTACCATCACGTCCGCTGCGACTACGACATTCTGGGAGCGCACCGAAGACGGTTCAACACCAGACTCGCCTAAGCACCGTATGAACATCATCGACACACCGGGCCACGTTGACTTCACGATTGAAGTTGAGCGTTCGCTTGCGGTTCTCGATGGTGCTGTTTGTGTTCTCGATGCCAACGCCGGTGTTGAGCCACAGACTGAAACTGTTTGGCGTCAGGCTGACCGTTATAAAGTTCCACGTATCGTTTTTGTTAACAAAATGGACAAAATTGGCGCGGACTTCTTTAACTGTGTAAACATGGTTGAAGACCGTACTGGTGCACGAGCTGTTCCAGTTGGTATCCCGATTGGTGCCGAGACTGAGCTGGAAGGCTTGATCGATCTCGTGACCATGGAAGAGTGGTTGTGGCAGGGTGAAGACCTTGGCGCCTCTTGGATCAAAGTGCCAGTTCGCGACAGCCTGAAAGACATGGCTGACGAATGGCGTGGCAAAATGATCGAAGCTGCCGTCGAAATGGACGACGAAGCGATGATGGAATACTTGGAAGGCAACGAGCCTGACGTTCCAACACTGCGCGCGTTGATCCGTAAAGGCACATTGGCTTTGGCATTTGTTCCGGTTCTTGGTGGCTCTGCATTCAAAAACAAGGGCGTTCAGCCTCTGTTGAATGCTGTTGTTGACTATCTTCCTTCGCCACTCGACGTTGTCGACTACATGGGCTTTAAGCCAGGCGACGAAGAAGAGGTTCGTAACATCCCGCGTCGTGCCGATGACAACATGGCCTTCTCTGGCCTCGCGTTCAAAATCATGAACGACCCATTTGTTGGCTCCCTGACATTCGTTCGTATCTACTCTGGTACGCTCGGTAAGGGCGACTCAATGCTGAACTCAACTAAAGGTAACACCGAGCGTGTTGGCCGGATGATGATGATGCACTCCAACGATCGTGACGAAATCACCGAAGCATTTGCTGGTGACATCATCGCGCTTGGTGGCCTGAAGAACACGACAACTGGTGATACACTTTGTGACAAGAACGACGCCGTTGTTCTCGAAACAATGACATTCCCAGATCCAGTGATCGAGATCGCGGTTGAGCCTAAGACGAAAGGCGACCAAGAGAAAATGTCGACAGGCCTCGCCCGTCTTGCAGCGGAAGATCCATCTTTCCGCGTAGAGACTGACATCGAGTCAGGTCAGACAATCATGAAGGGTATGGGCGAGCTTCACCTCGACATTCTCGTTGATCGTCTGAAGCGTGAGTTCAAAGTTGAAGCGAACATTGGTGCGCCACAAGTGGCCTACCGTGAGACCATCGACCGCGAAGTTGAGCATTCTTATACCCACAAAAAGCAATCTGGTGGTTCAGGTCAGTTTGGTGAGGTTAAACTCATCATTACACCGACAGAGCCAGGCGAAGGTTATTCCTTCGAGAGCCGCATCGTTGGTGGATCGGTTCCAAAGGAATACATCCCGGGTGTTGAAAAAGGCATTAAATCGGTTATGGACAGCGGCCCGTTGGCTGGCTTCCCCGTCATCGACTTTAAAGTTGCCTTGATCGACGGTAAATTCCACGATGTTGACTCCTCAGTCCTCGCGTTTGAGATCGCTGCACGTATGTGTATGCGTGAAGGCATGAAAATGGCTGGTGCGAAACTGCTCGAGCCAATCATGAAAGTGGAAGTTATCACTCCTGAAGAATACACCGGTGGTATCATCGGCGACCTGACATCACGTCGTGGTCAAGTTCAGGGTCAGGATACTCGCGGTAATGCGATTGCCATCGATGCGATGGTGCCGCTTGCGAATATGTTCGGCTACATCAACACATTGCGCTCTATGTCTTCGGGCCGCGCGCAGTTCTCGATGCAGTTTGATCACTATGAAGCTGTACCAAGCAACATCTCTGAAGAAATTCAAGCTAAATACGCTTGATCTGACACCTTTTACGGTGGCCCATGAGGGCCACCGTTCTACTGGAAAATGAAGGAGGCCTCTCATGGCTAAGGAAAAGTTTGAACGCTCTAAACCGCACGTAAACATCGGCACGATTGGTCACGTTGACCACGGTAAGACGACGTTGACTGCAGCGATCACCAAGCAATTTGGTGACTTCAAGGCATACGACGAGATTGACGGCGCGCCGGAAGAAAAAGCACGTGGTATCACGATCTCTACTGCTCACGTTGAGTATGAAACAGAGACACGCCACTACGCACACGTGGACTGCCCAGGCCACGCTGACTATGTGAAAAACATGATTACTGGTGCTGCTCAGATGGACGGCGCGATCTTGGTTGTTAACGCAGCTGATGGTCCTATGCCACAAACACGTGAGCACATCCTTTTGGGTCGCCAAGTTGGTATCCCTTACATGGTTGTTTACATGAACAAAGTTGACCAAGTTGACGACGAAGAGTTGCTCGAGTTGGTTGAAATGGAAATCCGTGAGCTTCTGTCATCTTACGAGTACCCAGGCGACGACATCCCAGTTGTAGCCGGTTCTGCTCTGGCAGCTCTGGAAGACCGCGATGACAACATCGGTAAAGAGTCTATCGACAAGCTGATGGAAGCTGTTGACAGCTACATCCCGACACCGGCACGTGCTGTTGACCAGCCGTTCCTGATGCCGATCGAAGACGTGTTCTCAATCTCTGGCCGTGGTACAGTTGTAACTGGCCGTGTTGAGCGTGGCGTTATCAACGTTGGCGAAGAGATCGAGATCGTTGGTATCCGTGACACCACGAAGACAACCTGCACAGGTGTTGAAATGTTCCGCAAGCTGCTTGATCGCGGTGAAGCAGGCGACAACATCGGCGCGCTTCTTCGCGGTGTTGACCGTGAAGGTGTTGAGCGTGGCCAGGTTCTTTGTAAGCCAGGTTCCGTATCTCCTCACACGAAGTTCGAGGCAGAAGCTTATATTCTGACCAAAGAAGAAGGCGGCCGTCACACGCCATTCTTTGCGAACTACCGTCCACAGTTCTACTTCCGTACAACTGACGTGACAGGCACAGTTGAGCTTCCAGCGGGTACTGAAATGGTTATGCCAGGCGACAACTTGAAGTTCGAAGTTGAACTGATCGCACCGATCGCGATGGAAGATGGTCTTCGCTTTGCGATCCGCGAAGGCGGCCGCACAGTAGGCGCAGGCGTCGTAGCAAAAATCATCGCCTAAGCTGATTGATTTATACGCAATGGCGCTTGCGTCACTGCGTGACAAGATTTAAGGCGGGCCCTCTAGGCCCGTCTTACGGGTTTGATGTGGGTACTGGACGAGCCAGCCATCCACCTCTCAACGCCTCACGCCAATTAAAGGCAATGAAAATGCAAAGCCAAAATATTCGCATTCGGCTGAAAGCGTTTGACTACCGTGTACTGGACGCCAGCACACAGGAAATCGTCAACACAGCCAAGCGTACTGGTGCCAACGTTCGTGGTCCCATTCCGCTTCCAAATAAAATCGAAAAGTTCACTGTTCTGCGTGGTCCACACGTAGATAAGAAGTCTCGCGACCAATTTGAAATCCGCACGCACAAGCGTTTGCTGGATATCGTTGATCCGACTCCCCAAACTGTTGACGCGCTTATGAAGCTCGATCTGGCAGCTGGTGTGGACGTCGAGATCAAACTGCAATCTTAATCGGAGGATTTGAAACAATGATCCGTTCCGGAGTTATTGCAAAGAAAATGGGCATGACCCGTTTGTTCATGGATGATGGTAAGCAGATTCCTGTTACTGTTCTTCAGCTAGATAACCTTCAGGTTGTTGCTCAGCGTACCGAAGAAAAAGACGGCTACACTGCTGTTCAGCTTGGTGCCGGTTCTGCGAAAGCAAAGCGCACATCTGCTGCGATGCGCGGCCACTTTGCTGCGGCAAAAGTCGAGCCAAAGCGCAAAGTTGCTGAGTTCCGCGTTAACGCTGACGCGCTGATCGAAGTAGGCGCAGAAATTTCTGCTGATCACTACCTCGAAGGTCAGTACGTTGACGTTGCTGGCACATCGATCGGTAAAGGTTTCCAAGGTGCGATGAAGCGCTGGAACTTTGGCGGTCTTCGCGCGACACACGGTGTGTCTATCTCACACCGTTCACACGGCTCTACAGGCCAATGTCAGGACCCTGGCCGCGTTTTCAAAGGTAAGAAAATGGCCGGTCACATGGGTGCTGCTCGTGTTACTACGCAAAACCTGCAGGTTGTTAAGACCGACGCCGCCCGTGGCTTGATCATGGTTAAAGGCGCTGTTCCTGGCTCCAAAGGTGGATGGGTGACTGTTAAGGATGCGGTTAAGAAGCCATTCCCTGACAACGCACCGATGCCAGCAGGCCTAAAATCCGACGCAGCTGCAGCTGCAGCTGAAGCTCCGGCCGAAGCACCTGCGACTGGAGGTGAAGAATGAAACTTGATGTGATCAAACTTGACGGCAAGACTGCTGGCTCTGTTGAGCTTTCAGACGAGCTGTTCGCACTTGAGCCTCGCGCAGACATTCTGCACCGTGTGGTTCGTTGGCAGCGTAACAATGCGCAGGCCGGCACTCACAAGGTGAAGACACGGTCTGAAACCAGCTACTCAACAAAGAAGATTTATCGCCAAAAAGGCACCGGTGGCGCACGTCACGGTGACCGTAACGCGCCTATCTTCCGTAAGGGTGGTATCTACAAAGGCCCAACACCACGTTCACATGGTCACGAGCTGCCGAAGAAATTCCGCAAGCTTGGCTTGAAGCACGCGCTTTCTGCAAAAGCAGCTGCGGGTGAGTTGGTTGTGATTGAGAACGCCGAAGCAGAAGGCAAGACTGCAGCGTTGGCTAAGCAAGTGAAAAACCTCGGTTGGAAGCGTGCATTGGTCATCGACGGTGCTTCTGTGAACGAAGGGTTCTTGAAAGCCGCGCGCAACATCGAAGGTTTGGACATCCTGCCGACAATTGGCGCAAACGTGTATGACATCCTCAAGCGTGACACTCTTGTGATCACCAAAGCAGGTGTCGAAGCTCTGGAGGCTCGTTTGAAATGAGTGCGAAAGCTGAACACTACGATGTGATCCGCAAGCCGATTATCACTGAGAAAGCAACTATGGCGTCTGAAAATGGCGCGGTGGTTTTCGAAGTAGCGATCGACGCAAACAAACCACAGATCAAAGAAGCAGTTGAGACGCTCTTTGGTGTGAAGGTTAAGGCGGTTAACACAACGATCACTAAGGGTAAGGCTAAGCGTTTCCGCGGCCAGCTTGGTAAACGTAAAGACGTCAAGAAGGCATATGTAATGCTCGAAGACGGCAACACGATCGACGTGAACACAGGTCTGTAATTAGACCAGCATAATTGGAAAAGCCCCGCCGTCATTTGACGAGCGGGGCTTTTTGTTTGTTTGCTACGCTTGTAGGGCTGATCGATTTGCGGCAGTGTTTCTGGTATGAAACATGTACCCAAACAAACCACTGATGACGCTCTTATTCAGGAATTTCTCAATAAGGGTGGCACTGTCACCAAGGGCAAGACGAAGCCAGCACCCGCTGAATTGGGTCTGAGTAACAACCAGTGGAACAATAAACTGACCAAACAAGAAAAAGCTGCACGCGATAAGAAGTAGCTTTTGTGGTCTGGCTTGGTAGCGGCTGGCTTATTGTACTTAGGTAAAATGTGCTTGGCCCTTGACCCGAATGGGTCAGCCCCCTAGTAAGCACCATCGGCTCAGCCCCAGATTCGTCTGGGGCTTTGTTGTTGTTTTGTGCAGCTTGCTGCGCAACGCATTCTACGGGCACCTCCGGGGGCCTATAACTTCCGGTTCTGATGGCGAAAGCCGAATGAGCCGCAAAGCAAATGGAAGACAGAAAGCATGGCACTTAAGTCGTACAAACCGACGACGCCTGGCCAACGTGGGTTGGTTCTGATTGACCGTTCGGAGCTTTGGAAAGGACGCCCAGTCAAGGCACTCGTTGAGGGTCTGACGAAGAACGGCGGCCGGAACAATACCGGACGGATCACAATGCGTCGTAAAGGTGGTGGCGCAAAACGCCTCTACCGTATCGTTGATTTCAAACGTAACAAGCTGGACATCGCTGCCACCGTTGAGCGGATCGAATATGACCCCAACCGGACAGCGTTCATCGCACTCATCAAATATGATGATGGCGAGCAAGCATATGTACTTGCACCACAGCGTTTGGCCATCGGTGACAAAATCATCGCGTCCGCTAAAGCAGACATCAAGCCAGGCAACGCGATGCCTTTCTCTGGTATGCCAATCGGTACAATCATCCACAACATCGAGCTGAAGCCAGGCAAGGGCGGTCAAATCGCACGTGCTGCTGGTACGTATGCTCAATTCGTTGGTCGTGATGGTGGTTACGCGCAGATCCGCCTCAGCTCTGGTGAACTTCGTTTGGTTCGTCAGGAGTGCATGGCGACTGTTGGTGCTGTGTCTAACCCAGACAACTCTAACCAAAACTTCGGTAAAGCGGGTCGCAATCGTCACAAGGGCATCCGCCCATCTGTGCGTGGTGTTGTTATGAACCCCGTCGACCACCCTCACGGTGGTGGTGAAGGCCGGACTTCTGGTGGTCGTCACCCAGTGACTCCATGGGGTAAGCCCACAAAAGGTGCCCGCACCCGGAACAAGAACAAAGCGTCCAGCAAGCTGATCATCCGCTCGCGGCACGCCAAGAAGAAAGGGCGTTAATCTATGACTCGCTCTGTTTGGAAAGGTCCTTTTGTCGACTCGTATGTCCTCAAAAAGGCAGAAGCATCCCGTGAAAGCGGTCGCAATGAAGTCATCAAAATCTGGTCGCGTCGTTCTACGATTCTGCCACAATTTGTTGGCCTCACGTTCGGCGTCTACAACGGCAAAAAGCACATTCCAGTGAATGTGTCTGAAGAAATGATCGGCCAGAAGTTTGGTGAGTTCTCACCAACCCGTACATACTACGGACACGCGGCTGACAAAAAAGCGAAGCGGAAGTAAGTCATGGGCAAGGATAAAAACCCCCGCCGCGTGGCCGAAAACGAAGCAATGGCGAAATTGCGCATGCTTCGTACAAGCCCGCAGAAACTAAACCTGGTTGCGACAATGATCCGCGGCAAGAAAGTTGACAAAGCGTTGACTGACCTGTCGTTCTCAAAGCGCCGCATTGCTGAAGACGTGAAGAAATGCCTTCAGTCCGCGATTGCGAACGCAGAAAACAACCACAACCTCGATGTTGATGAGCTGGTAGTTGCAGAGGCTTACGTTGGTAAGAACCTGACACTCAAGCGCGGTCGTCCTCGTGCACGTGGCCGTTTCGGTAAGATCGTAAAGCCGTTCTCGGAACTGACCATCAAAGTTCGCCAAGTTGAGGAGCAATCGTAATGGGTAATAAAGTCAATCCAATCGGTATGCGCCTTCAGGTAAACCGCACATGGGACAGCCGCTGGTATGCAGACACCAAAGACTATGGTGACTTGCTGCTTGAGGACCTGAAACTGCGCGCATTTATCAAAGAAGAGTGCAAGCAAGCTGGTGTTAGCCGCGTGATTATCGAGCGTCCGCACAAGAAGTGCCGCGTTACGATCCACACAGCCCGCCCCGGTGTTATCATCGGTAAAAAAGGTGCTGACATTGAAACGCTTCGTAAGAAGTTGGCTTCAATGACTGCCTCTGAGCTTCACCTGAATGTCGTTGAAGTGCGCAAGCCTGAGTTGGACGCAGCCCTCGTTGCTGAATCCATCGCTCAGCAACTTGAGCGTCGTGTTTCTTTCCGTCGTGCGATGAAGCGCTCGGTACAGAACGCAATGCGCATGGGCGCTTTGGGCATTCGTGTAAACGTTGCTGGTCGTTTGGGCGGCGCAGAGATTGCGCGTACAGAATGGTACCGTGAAGGTCGTGTGCCGCTGCACACACTTCGCGCCGACATCGATTACGCACACGCAGAGGGCATGACTGCCTACGGGATCATTGGCGTTAAAGTCTGGATCTTCAAAGGCGAGATCATGGAACATGATCCAGCTGCGCGTGACCGTAAAGCACAAGAACTCCAAGACGGCCCAGCACCTCGCGGTGCAGGCGGTCGTCGCTAAGGGGGGAGATTGAAAGATGCTTCAACCAAAACGCACTAAGTTCCGTAAAATGCACAAAGGCCGGATCCGCGGCGACGCCAAAGGCGGTTCGGATCTTAACTTTGGCACATACGGCCTGAAAGCACTGCAGCCCGAGCGGATCACTGCACGTCAAATCGAAGCGGCTCGCCGTGCGATGACGCGTCAGATGAAACGTCAGGGGCGCGTATGGATCCGGATTTTCCCGGATCTGCCTGTTACCTCTAAGCCTGTCGAAGTTCGTATGGGTAAAGGTAAAGGTTCCGTGGATTTCTGGGCAGCTAAGGTAAAACCTGGCCGCATCATGTTTGAAATTGACGGCGTACCCGAGCCAATCGCACGTGAGGCACTTCGCCTCGCAGCGATGAAGCTGCCGATCAAAACACGCGTAGTGGTCCGTGAGGACTGGTAAGCAACGTGTTTACTTAGAATAGAAAAGCCCCCGCATGGAAACGTGCGGGGGCTTTTTCACTTTGGGGTGCGGAGCGCGGCGTAATTAGTTTGTAGCCGCGACGCCGGTGGTAATTAAGCTGGGCGTAATTTGTTGGATAACGCGGTGCCACTTTGTAATGGGTTGTTCAGCCGCAAAGATAACGTCGTTTGGGCGTAACTGAAATTCGGTCGCTATCACCAAATTCGCAGCATTCGAAAAATCAAACTTGTATGCTGCAATCGGGCTAACGGAACTGCGTTTCCGTAGGATGTAGGTTTGGCTAATATTTGCGGTGGTTGTTGAAAGGCCGCCGCTGTGAAAGAGGGCATCAGCAAGACTTGCATGGTGCTCAAACGGTAGCGGGAACCGCGTTTGCTTACTCGCTTCGCCAGTCAAGTAAACGTAGTCACGCTGCATACTATCCGTTGCTATGCGCATCTGAATAGCAGCTTGTTCAGTGCGTTGTTGTAGATCGAGCGCGCTTAGCTGCGCTGTGATTTGTTCGGTCCTTTGGGTTTTTACGGCTATGGACAATTCGGTTCGCGCAATCTGTTCCGAAAAATAAGCCTGCGCAGTAGCTAAATCATAACCAACATGTACGTAGACGGCGTCACCAGACATTAACGGCAGGCGCTGCAAGTCTGACGTCTGCAGATAATCTGTAAGTGGTAGCTGATAGAGCTCGGCCAATCTGTATATCTTAATTGAAGTGGAGCGCTCGTCTTTGGTTACGATTCCTCCAGCCGCAGCTATCGCATCTCTTAATATGCTTGGTGCAAACGTGACGGGGATACGGGTGTGTGTTTTGACTGCACCACCGACGATAATCTGTTGTGAATTGAATTCACTTATATCAAGGGTAAAGGCGTCCGTGATTTGGTTTGCCGCTCTTCTTTTGAATACCGCTGAATGGGCATCCTGAATTGTGAGGCCGGCTACCTTGATCGAACCAACGTTTGGAAGCGCGATGGCGCCGCTGTCTTGGACTGTGTAGATGTTTGATCGCCGCTGATCTTCCGCTCCCGAGATCGCAATGGGTTTGCTCCGCCCCGTAAGGGAGACAACATCACTCACTCCAATTTGGTACCGCTTTGTTTTGGTTTGCGGAGGTAGCCTCAATACTGGCGAGGCGCTGATGGTTTGTTGTCTCGAGGCGATGCGTGGTACTACTGGCTGAGCGGACTGCAGATCTATTGCAGTTATATCTGCGGACCTAGGCCTTGGTAGAGCGCGCGGTGAGTAGGCAGAGCCGTTCGCAATTTTTACAACGCCTTGTGTCACTTCGACGATCTGCACATTCGGATCGTTCAATGGAACCGTTGGGCTGATGTAGAGCGTACCGCAGTTGTTAAGAATCGCGAGCGATGTAATTAACGCTATTCTGTGCTCTATGGTGTGAAACAAGTTTTTGCAGCGACGATTCCCCTTAATTTGGAAAAATTCGGATTAATTTCGACTTGTGCATGGGACATTGGTGGGCGGTTTACTCTGATTCACTCGTTATTCAGCTCAGTGTTGGCTTAGATTCTGCACTTTTCATGAACAGCGGGTCATTTACTTCGGTTTGAACAGTTACTGGTACTTGGTCCAAAGGTCGAAAATGTAGGTTTTATTGAGGTAATTACGTTTGTTCGAAAAACTTCACATGAAATTCAAAAAGGGGGTTGCGTGTTTTGTTTGTTAGACCTAAACCCCACTTCACCGGCGGCGCAGAGATGCAGCGCGGGTCGCCAGAGGGGCCAAGGAGACGCTGAGAGGCTGACTTAGTTCTG
>JAHEEK010000021.1:0-20565 GCA_024640765.1 Thalassobium sp.
AGGCTTACGTCTGCGGATGCGATGCCAGCGGTTGCTACAAGCGCTGTCGTTGCGAAGAGAATGTTTTTCATCTCGTATTTCCTTCGATTAAAAGAATGGCCCCAACACGAACGCCGTGAAGGGTATGAACGGTGTTTCGCTTGAGGGCGCTCGCAATGCAAGAAACGCGAAACGGCTGTGCGCAACTATGCAAAACGTGGTGCAACTTTGTCACAACCGCTCGGCGGCGGAAATTCGAGGTGCGTGATTGCTGGTTGGCGGCCTGCACTCACAGCACGGCAATTTACCTTGTGACCGCATACTGCGTTATATAGACAAGTATTAGTGATGTGGAATTAACGGCAGGTAGAGCAGATCATGCGTGGATTTTCAGTTAGAAACATATGTCTCAACGTAATGGCATGCGGATTGTTGGCGGCCTGCGCGGATCGTGGTGCCACACAACAAGATGCCGCCGCCGTTGAGGAAGCCCGCACAAGCACGATCTGGGATTTGTTCGCCAATACCGATGATCCCAACACCAAGCTTGAGGTGAATAAATACATCTGGAATGCCTCACTTGATGTGCTGAACTTTTTGCCTGTTCAAACTGCTGATCCGTTTTCGGGCGTTATCGCCACGGGATTCGGCACACCCCCCGGTGGCCGCGCCGCCTACCGCGCCACGATCTATGTCCGTGACCCTGCTCTTGATGCGCGCAGCCTGACTGTGGCGCTGCAAACCCGCAGTGGCCCCGCCGATGTAGATACTGTCCGCGCCATTGAGGACGCCATTCTGACCCGCGCGCGGCAATTGCGGATTGCGGACAGCAAACTCTGAGACAGCACAGGCTGGCCTTTTGCGCCCAAGCATTTTACTTACCACGCCAAGCCATAAACCGGCTTGGCGTTTGCATTTAGAAGGACCCCGACATGGACCGCTATACCCCCGCACAGATCGAGGCCAAATGGCAGGCTGAATGGAACACCGCAGACGTGTTCAAGGCCAAAGCAGATACGTCAAAGCCGAAGTATTACGTGCTTGAGATGTTTCCCTACCCGTCTGGCAATCTGCACATGGGGCACGTGCGCAACTACACCATGGGGGATGTGATTGCGCGTTATAAGATGTCGACAGGTCACAACGTGCTGCACCCGATGGGCTGGGACGCTTTTGGTATGCCCGCAGAGAATGCCGCGATGGCCAGCGGCGGCCACCCAAAAGACTGGACCTACGCAAATATTGCGCACATGCGCGATCAGATGAAGCCGCTTGGCCTGTCTATTGATTGGTCCCGTGAATTCGCCACGTGCGACCCAGAGTATTACGGCCAGCAGCAAGCGCTGTTCCTTGATATGCTCGCCTCCGACTTGGTCTACCGCAAAAACGCCGTGGTAAACTGGGACCCCGAAGACATGACGGTTCTGGCCAACGAACAAGTCATCGACGGCAAAGGCTGGCGCAGTGGCGCCGAGGTTGAACGCCGCGAGTTGACGCAATGGTTCTTTAAGATTTCCGATATGGCCAGTGAATTGCGCGGCGCGCTTGAAAATCTGGACAACTGGCCCGCCAAAGTGCGCCTGATGCAGGAGAACTGGATCGGCCAGTCACGCGGTCTGCAATTCAGCTTCTCATTGATCAACGGCCCTGATGGACGTGACGGCATTGAAGTGTACACAACCCGCCCCGACACTCTTTTGGGCGCATCCTTTGTGGGCATTTCGCCGGACCACCCCCTTGCCAAGCAACTGGAAGAAGACAACGCCGATCTGGCCGCTTTCAACGCCGAATGCCGCAAGGGCTCCACAACCGAAGAAGCTTTGGAAAAAGCAGACAAGATGGGCTTTGATACGGGCCTGCGCGTGCGTCACCCATTTGATACCTCTTGGGAATTGCCGGTGTATGTGGCCAACTTCATCTTGATGGACTACGGTACCGGTGCGATTTTTGGCTGTCCTGCGCATGACCAGCGCGACTTTGACTTTGCGACCAAATATGATCTGCCGATTACGCCTGTTTATTTACCCGATGCAGATAGCGCGCCTGAGCTGACCGAAGCGTATGTGCCCGCGAAAACCGATGTGGTGACCTACGTCAAAGGTTTCGCTGGCGAGGCCCAGCAAACAGGCGCAGCCGCAGTTGATGCAGCAATTGCGTTTTGTGAGGGCGAAGGCGTTGGCCAAGGCAAAACACAATATCGCCTGCGCGATTGGGGTCTGTCACGGCAACGCTATTGGGGTTGCCCCATTCCAGTTGTTCACTGTGATGCTTGCGGCGTTGTGCCTGAGCGCAAAGAAAACCTACCGATCCGCCTGCCTGATGATGTTTCATTCGATATCCCAGGTAACCCGCTGGATCGTCACCCGACGTGGCGCGATTGCGATTGCCCATCATGCGGCAAGCCAGCGCAGCGTGAAACGGACACCATGGATACGTTCGTGGACAGTTCGTGGTATTACAGTCGCTTCACAAGCCCCAATGCGACCACTCCGATTGACAGCGACGAGGCTGCCTATTGGATGAACGTCGATCAATATATTGGCGGTATTGAACACGCGATTCTGCACCTTCTTTATTCACGGTTTTTTGCACGCGCGATGCACATCACGGGCCATCTATCAGCAAGTGCGGTTGAGCCGTTTGACGCGCTGTTCACACAAGGGATGGTCACGCACGAAATTTACCAAACCCGCGACGCCAAAGGCCGCCCTGTTTATCACCTCCCCGAGGATGTGACCGACGGCAAATTGGCGGATGGAACTGAAGTTGAGATCATTCCATCGGCCAAAATGTCAAAATCAAAGCGGAACGTAGTTGATCCACAAATCATCGTGGACACATATGGTGCAGATACCGCCCGCTGGTTTGTGCTGTCAGACAGCCCGCCCGAACGCGACGTTGAATGGACCGCATCTGGCGCAGAAGCGGCCCATAAATTCTTGGGGCGCGTGTGGCGTTTGGCTCAGGACATCGCCCAATCCGATGCACCCGCCAATGACCAAGATGATGCATTGCGGCGCGATATGCACAAAGCCATCCATGATGTAACAGGCGGTGTGGAATCCTTCGGGTTCAACGCAGCGATTGCAAAAATCTACGGCTTTGTCGCAACACTTTCAAAATCCAAAGCCGGTGCTGCTGCCAAGCAAGAAGCAATGCGCACTTTGGCCCAACTGATCGCTCCGATGACGCCACATTTGGCTGAAGATATCTGGTCCGCCCTTGGGCAGACCGGCCTTGTGGTGACAGCACCTTGGCCTGTCGCTGACGAAAAGATGCTGGTGGATGACACCGTCACGCTGCCCATTCAGATCAATGGCAAACGCCGCTCGGAAATTGCGGTCCCAGCAGACATGCCTAAATATGAGATTGAAAAACTGGTGCTGGCGGACAATGCTGTGGTCAAAGCACTGGATGGCGGGCAGCCCAAAAAGCTCATCGTCGTTCCCGGACGGATTGTGAATGTTGTTATCTAGACGATCATTTTGCATCGGCGCGCCGCTCGCTCTTGGGGCGTGCGGATTTGCGCCGTTGCACAATGGCACGGCCAAACGTGGTCAAATCGCATTTGATCCACCACAAGACCGCGTGTCTTTCGACCTTAGAAACGCGCTTGAAAACAGGTTAGGCACAGCACAATCCCCGTTATTCAAGCTTAGTTATAAAACTGAAATCCGTGAAGACGGCGTGGGCATCACAACGGATCAAATCACGACGCGTTTCAATGTAATTGGCCAAACGCAATATACTTTGCGGCGGTTGTCTGATGATAGTGTTGTCACAAGTGGCGTCGTAGACAGCTTTACCAGCTATGCTGCGACAGGCACCACGGTTGCGACACAGACCGCACAGCTTGATGCGCAGCGCAGGTTGGTGGTGATCCTAGCGGATCAGATGACGACGCGTCTTCTTGTGTCTTTGTCATGAAGCTTTCCCCACGCGATACGGCCAGTTATTTTCGCAAACCCGACCCGCGCAAAGCGGGTGTTTTGATTTTTGGAACCGATGCTCTGCGCGTCGCGGATAAGCGGCAGCAGATCATCCCCGCTTTGGTTGGTCCAAACGCGGAAGAAGAAATGCGTATTTCGCGAATGAGCGGTGCAGACATCCGCAAAGATCCAGCAATGCTTTTGGACGCGCTCAAGGCCATCAGTTTTTTCCCCGGTCCACGTGTTGCGTTCGTCGAAGAAGCAAATGATCTCAGCGCGCCCGCTATTTTAGCTGCCTTGCAGGACTGGTCCGAAGGCGATGCGCAACTGGTTGTGACCGCAGGCAATCTCAAGCCGACATCAAAAATTCGCAAGGCTTTTGAGGCGCACCTAAATGCCTATTCCGCAGCGATCTATGACAACCCACCCACCCGCGAAGAGATTGAGCGTGATCTGGCAGATGCCGGTTTGCGCAACATTGATCGTGACAGCCTTGAGCATTTGACCGGCCTCGCAAACGAGCTTGAGCCCGGTGATTTCCGTCAAACACTGACCAAACTTGTCATCTACAAATTAAACGACGACACCCCGCTTAGCCAAGATGACATCACGGCCTGTGCGCCCACGTCCACCGAGGCCGCGCTTGACGATGCGCTTAATATCGTCGCGGAAGGCCGTAGCGAACAACTTGGTCCTGTTTTGCGAAAACTGCAAAGCCAAGGGGTGCAACCGGTTGGCCTGTGCATCGGGGCTACCCGACATTTCCGAACGCTGCACGCTACTACCGTCAATCCGGCAAGCCTCTACCTCAAAGGTCCCAAGGGCGATCAACTGCGCAGGCAGGCCTCAAAATGGGGACGGATCAAACTTGAAGACGCGCTGCAATTGCTGATCAATACTGACCTACAGCTAAGGTCAGCGGATCAAGCGCCCCAAATGGCATTGATGGAACGCGCTTTAATTAGACTAGCGATGATGGGAAGAAGATAAATGAAAGTTGTTGGTGCAATGGCAACCCGTGCATTTCGCGTGCTTTGGGTTTGTGAAGAACTCGGGATTGAATATGAGCACGTGCCTGCCCCCGTCCGATCTGCTCAGGCGCTAGAGCTCAGCCCAACAGGCAAAATTCCCGCCGTTGTTGTGGACGGCACCGCAATCACCGACAGCGTTGCGATCATGACCTACCTCACGGATAAGCACCAAGGCCTTACGTTTCCCGCAGGAACAATTGAGCGCGCCCAACAAGACGCGCATATGCATTTTATCATTGATGAGATCGACGGTGTTTTGTGGACACACGCAAAACACACACACGCCCTGCCCGAGGATATGCGCATCCCAAATGTGACTGAGGCGCTGAAAGCCGAATTTGCGCAATCGCTTGACCGACTGGATGCACGGCTAACCGGAACATTCTTGATGGGCGACACGTTGACCTTACCAGATTTTCTGGCGGTACATTGTCTTAACTGGGCACGTGGTGTGGGCTTTCCAACAGGAAGCGACAAAGTCCAAGCATACGCCAAACGTTTGCGCGATCGGCCTTCGTTCAAAGCGGTACGTGCGCTGCCCTAAATCGCGGCAAGCGCCTCAACGGCGGCACGGCCCGCCCACCGACCTGTGGCAAGGCAACCCGTCAATAGATACCCGCCCGTTGGGGCATCCCAATCAATCATTTCGCCCGCGCAAAATGTGTTGGCTCGCGCGCGCAACATAAGATTGCTATCCAGTGCGGCCCAAGACACACCGCCGCTTGTGGAAATTGCCTCATCAAGATCGCGCGGCCCGTCGTGCCGAATTGGGACAGCCTTCAAAAGCGGTGCAAGATCATTGGGCAGAGGACGGCCAAATTCTTGAAGCAACGCAAGGCGCGCGCCCGTAAGCTTGAGGCGCTTGCGAAGGTGGGAGGTCACACTGGCCTTGCCCCGCCCACCAAGCTTTTGACGCAGCACATCAACAGACAGGTCAGGGAACAAATCAACCGTAAGCGGCGCGCCATCGCGCATCGCTTTTGAGACAAGGTAAATACCACCACCCTCAATGCCCGCTTTTGAAATGGTAAATTCTGCCCGCTCGACCTGTCCACCCGCGTGCAGAGCAACCGCTTTGATGGGCGCACCAAAATGCGCCTCCATGTGCGAGGACCAATTAACCCGGAAGCCCATATTCACCTGCTGAAACGGAACGACATCTTCATCAGGCAGTGCCTCTGCCCAAGCACCATCAGAGCCAAGTTTGCGCCAACTCGCGCCACCCACCGCCAAAATAGTGACTTCAGCTTTCACGTTATGCGGACCATCGGGAGTTTCAAAGACCGACAACCCGCCGTCAAACCCTTGCCAACGCCAGCGGGTTTCGACGCGCGCGTTTACTTCTGCCAACCACGCGCGAAGCAACGGTGATGCTTTCATGGCTTTGGGAAATACCCGTTTGCTCGAGCCTGTGAAAAGCGGCTGACCCAATGATTGGGCCCACGCCTGAACTTCACGCGCATCAAAGTCACGCAATATTGGCGCAAGCCGATCTGCAGAAGGACCAAAAGCCGGAAGCATCTCATCTAACGGTTCGTCCTTGGTCAGGTTCAGGCCAGATTTTCCCGCCATAAGAAATTTGCGCGCAACACTGGGTTTATGCTCGGCCAACAGCACGGAGTAGCCAGCCCTGCCCAACACATCAGCGGCCATCAGCCCCGCAGGTCCGGCCCCCACCACAAGTGCGTCAACGGCAGTTTCAGTCGTACAATGGCTCACCTAACCGACCTGACACATACGCTTGATGGCATGGGCGTGCTCTTCACTGGCGTCAAGCGCGTGGGCAAGAAGCGCTTTGGCCTCGGCAACGGGATCTGTAGAAATGCGGTCAATCAAGCCAAACTGAAGCGCGGTTTCCGCATCTATCTTGTGCCCCGCCATCAAAATCAGCTTGGCGCGCGCAGGTCCCATCAATGCCACCATACGTGCAGGGTCCGCATGTTGCGGCAAATAGCCAAGCCGCATTACCGGATAGAAAAAGTTCGCCGCAGGCACTGAGACACGTAAATCACAGGCCAGCGCGATGCCAAAAGCACCCCCTGCCAATGTGCCGTTCAACGCAGCAATCGTGATACATGGCAACTTTGCAATTGCGCTAGAGGCGCGGTCCCAAACATCAGATGTGGCAAGACCTTCTTTTGCGGCATCAAGATCGGCACCCGCGCTGAACACTTTACCTTCGCCTGTCAAAACCAGCGCGCGCGCGTCTTGGGCGTTTTCAGCGATATCCGCAATTTCGGCAAGCATATCATAAGTCAGCGCGTTGGCCTTATCAGGGCGGGCCAATGTAATGGTCCAAAGGCCGTTATCTTTGTCTAAACGAATCATATCGTGCCCTTCACGCTGTTATCACTTGCAGTCTGCGCACCGCGGACCAACATTACACTTAGCATTCCCTATTGCCAAAGAGGTACCCCGTTAATGCGACGTTTTCTTCTCAGTTCAGTTGTTCTCATTGGCACCACTGCGCCTGTTTTCGCAGATATCACACCGGAACAACTTTGGGCGCGTTGGGCTGAGGATATGAAAAGTGTCGCTGACACAGTCGTACTTAGTCAGTTCAACTTACTGGAAGATGGCATTTTGGTCGAAGGCCTAACACTTGGCTTGGGCGCGCCTGAAGATGGTGTCATGGCCAGCCTTGCGTATCCGCCGCTGAAGCTGACGCAGCGGGCGGACGGCAGTGTCGACATTTCACTTGGTGGGCCAGTTGCCATTAGCGTTGTCGAGAAATCTGACGATACCGGCCCCCTGCGGATCGGAGGCGAAATCGTCACGAGTGGCTTTAGCATGATTGCCTCGGGTGACATCAACGATCTGAGCTATGTGTATGATGCAGAGACTGTGGATTTTTCGGTCAATGCAATCACCGCCAAGAATGCTGACGTAGAAAGTCGCGCCCAAGCGACCAATGTGGAGGGCAACAGCACAGATAAAACCGGCGATCTGCGCACCGTTTCTCAAAGTATCTCTGCTGACGGGGTCGCGATTTCTGCCCGTTTTTCTGACCCAACCTCAGGCGGCGCTTTTGACGTAAACGGGCGCATACAAGAAACACAATTCACCGGGGCCGCCACCAGCGCCACTGGCACCTACCCACTGGCAAGCCAATCGCCCTTCGCGCCGCAATCCTCGTTTGAAACCACATACAACACGGGTCTGACGGATCTGGCGTTTTCGGCCCAAGATGGCACTGGATCATGGACCGGCACTGTACGACAAGCGCAAAGCAGCACGCGTGCCGCAAGTAGCGCAACGCGCGTTGAATATAGCCAAGATGCCTCTGATATGACGTTCACGTTGGCAGGTGCGCTTCCGTTACCCATCAGCGCTACGCTTGATGACGTCCGCATCAAAGGCTCTGCACCGATTGCATTTGACCCAACCGAGCCGGAGCCAGACTATGCCCTTGAAGCGGTTTTGGCAGGGCTAAAGATCAACGAAAGCGTCTGGAGCATTTTTGACCCACAGGGCGGTCTGGACTGGTCCGCCGCAACGATTTCCGTGTCTGTCTCGGGCACAGGTGAATTCACGAATGGTGGACGCGGGCCCTTTGCACCCAAAACTGCACGTCTAAACGACGTGACCCTGACAGCGCTTGGTGCCACAGCAACCGGTCAAGGCGACATGCGGTTTGTTAGCCCCCAAAACCCAATCGACCTGACGATGCCCGCGATGGCAGGCAAGGCCGAGTTTACGTTCAGTGGCGTCACTGAAGTCATGAGCACGATGGCCCAACTTGGCATCCTTGCACCCGAACAGCTGTTCGGCGCGCAAATGATGATGGGGTTCTTTACGCGGCCCGCAGAAAACGGAACTGATTTGCAAACCACCATCGAGATGCGCGAAAATGGCGAGCAATATATCAACGGTCAGCGGGTTCGTTAAACTCGCCATTGCCCCGCACCACGCAACAACATCCGACTTGCTATTCTGGCAAGCACCACGATACGCAACGCTGAACTTCAGACCAAGGAACACCTCATGCACGATTTGTCGCGACTAAGCCAAGCCCTGCTCGACGCTGCAAAACAGGCGGGCGCTGATGCGGCAGATGTGTTGACCGTTCAGGGCACTGCCGTTGAGATTGATGTGCGTGAAGGCAAGCTTGAACAAGCGGAACGATCCGAAGGGATTGATCTGGGCCTTCGAGTTTTCATTCGTCAAAAGCAAGCATGCATCTCAAGTTCTGACAGCAGTGACCGCGCCATTTCCGAAATGGCAGAACGCGCAGTTGCGATGGCAAAAGTTGCGCCCGCTGATCCTTACGCAGGACTTGCGGACCGCGCTCAGCTGGCGACAAACACAGATGTCGCTCACCTAGAATTGCATGACCCAAGTCCAGAGCCATCTGCCAAAACCCTGCAAGATGACGCGCAAGCCGCAGAAGAAGAAGCCCGTGCAATCAACGGTGTCGCGCAAGTCCAATCCGCGTCAGCCAGCTATTCTGCACGTGACATTCATGTTGCAAACAGCCTTGGATTTAATGCGGGTTACGCGCACACAGACCGCTCAATCTCATGCGTCGCGATTAGCGGCACGGGTCTTGAAATGGAGCGAGATTATGACTTTGACGCGCGTATTTTTCAAAACGAGTTACGCAGCGCCGCAGACATTGGCCGCGTTGCCGGTGAGCGCTGCATTGAACGCATAGGCGCACGACAGCCTGCGACCGGCACCTATCCTGTTCTTTTTGACGAGCGCATTTCATCAAGCCTGATTTCGCATCTTTTGTCTGCGGTGAACGGGGCAGGTATCGCACGCGGCTCGTCATGGCTGCGCGATGCATTGGGCCAGCAGCTCTTGCCGCAGCATCTGTCGATTACAGAGAACCCGCACCGCGCCCGTGTGTCCGGAAGCCGCGTGTTTGACGCCGAAGGACTGCCCACAAAGCAGCGCGCCATTGTCGAAGCAGGCACCCTGACAGGCTGGACACTTGATCTGGCTACTGCGCGGCAGTTGGGGCTGGAAAGCACAGCCAACGCGATGCGCGGCACCTCATCGCCACCGCGCCCAGGCACGACCAATATCAGCCTGACACAAGGCACACAAAGCCGCGGCGACCTGATCCGCGATATGGGCACCGGCCTTTTGGTAACATCGATGATTGGCTCAACCATCAATCCAAATACCGGCGATTATTCACGCGGAGCGTCCGGCTTTTGGGTGGAAAACGGCGAGATCGCGTATCCCGTGAACGAGTGCACTATCGCGGGTAATCTTAAGGCAATGCTTGGCACGATCGTCCCCGCCAATGATGCGCACGCGCACCTAAACTACGTAGTGCCATCGCTGCTTGTTGACCGGATGACATTAGCAGGTGCCTAGCGATTTAGAATTATTGGTCACCGCCGCCCAAGAGGCTGGAAAAATCGCACGCGGTTTTTTCAAGTCTGACGCACAAGTCTGGGAAAAATCTGACAATGCAGGCCCCGTCACTGAGGCGGACTTAGCCGTAAACCAAATGCTGGAACGGACGCTTCCCGCAGCACGTCCTGATTACGGATGGCTGTCCGAGGAAACCGAAGAAACCGAGGATGACACCTCACGGCGCAATAAATCACGCGTTTTCGTTATTGACCCAATTGACGGCACGCGCGCGTTTATCGCAGGCTCTGATGCCTGGGCGCATTCGTTGGCCGTTGTCGAAGACGGCAGGCCCGTTGCCGCGGTAGTCTATCTGCCAATGCTCGACAAAATGTACACTGCGTCGCGTGACGTGCCTGCTAAATTGAACGGTCAGGAAATCACGGTAAGCGGGCGGACCGAAATCAGCGGTGCCACTGTGCTGGCGGCCAAGCCAAACTTTGACCAACACCACTGGCGCGGTGACGTGCCTGATGTTGAGCCTGCGTTTAAATCATCACTTGCTTACCGACTGGCGCTTGTGGCGGAGGGCCGTTTTGATGCGATGCTTACCTTGCGCCCGACTTGGGAGTGGGACGTGGCCGCAGGCAGCCTTTTGGTTACACAAGCGGGCGGTGCGGTCACAGGCAGACACAGTGAAGAACCTATGTTCAACAATGCGATGCCACAGCTTTCTGGCATGGTTGCGGCAGGGCCACCGGTTCACAAAAAGCTTATTAAGGCACTCGCCTGATCCATCATTTACGCGCTTTGCCTGCAGCATTATGGTACGCTCAACATTATCTACCCCCAAGCGGAGAAACCAATGAAACAGCGCCTACACCTCGTTTTCGGCGGAGAGCTTATCGACCCCACCAAGAATGCCTTCAAAGATGTGAACGACATTCACATCGTCGGGATTTTTCCAAACTATGAAGCCGCGTATAACGCATGGAAATCCGAGGCCCAGCGTACCGTAGATAATGCCCACATGCGTTACTTCATCGCGCATTTGCACCGTCTGCGTGATGAGGCAACGCCCGCCTCATCGACAGAAGAACTCGGGCTTTAAGGCCGACGTGATCCGCGCAGCCCTCCCTGCTGGCCAACCGGGCGTAGCCCGTGGCCCCAAGGATTGGCCTGCGCGACCAAGCGGAGCTTTGATATTAGCGCTGGACCCAAGCGGACACCATAGCCAGGCAATTCACGCGCTTGAACCTTTGCTCCGCGAGGAACGGGGCGATGGCACGTTCGTGATTTTCAATCCGCACACACCGACCCATATTGACGAAGTGCTAGATGCACGGATCGGCAAAACACTAAAACACTGGACGCCGGATTTAGTGGTGTGGGCAGGTTACGCAAGTTGCGCAACCAGTGTGCAAAAAACAAATGCGGCGGGTATTCCACAAACACTTTTAAACCTAAGCGTGGCCGCTGCGGAGAGACGTGGTTCACGGTGGCCATTCGGGCTTCGCAAATCGGTGTTTGCGCATTTTGACAAAATTTGCACCCTCAATCGTGAGGCCGCCAATGCAGTGATCAAGAACGGCGCAAATGCAGACGCAGTGCGCACGACGGGTCAGCTCCGTCCACTGTCAGCCCCCCTGACCGCCGCGCCCCAAGACATTGAGCGTTATGCAGCCCACCTGCACAACCGCCCAGCTTGGCTGGCTATTGATGCAGGACCCCGCGATATGCAGCGCATTTCCAAAGCCCACCGCACGGCAATGGCCAGCAACCACCGGTTGCTTCTGATCTTAATGCCTCAAAATGATGCTACTGAAACCGCAGCGAAATTCGCAGACAACGGATGGAATGTAGCGCTTAGTAGCCAGATCGAGACAATGTCAGAAGCCAGCCAAGTACTGGTTGTGGATACTGACCAAGACCCGGGCATTTGGCTAAGACTATCGCCAGTTGTCTTTATGGGTGGCAGCTTTGATGGGATGTGCCGTTCCCCCATGGATGCGGCCTCGCTCGGGGCGGCGATCGTACACGGCGAAAGCACCGCGCCACACGGGGATGCCGTTCGGTCGCTGGCCAAAATGCAAGCCACGCACCCCGTGCGCAGTGACGCAGATTTAGAACGCGCTGTGATCGAGCTGCAGGCCCCAGACAGACAGGCGACGCTTGCGCACCGCGCATGGGATGTCGCGACCCAAGCTGCACCTGTTGTTGACGAGGTACTTGCGATACTGAACGACCAACTTGATGCAATCGGGGTCTGAAAGATGCGCGCGCCTTCATTCTGGTACCGGCCAACAGATATTCGTGGCGCGTTATTGTCGCCTTTGGGATCGCTGTACGCTTTGGCGACCAAGCGCCGTGTTGCACAGCCCGCCAAAACCAAAACGCAGGCTAAGACCATTTGTGTCGGCAACATTAACGCCGGTGGCACAGGCAAGACACCGACTACCATTGCCCTCATTCAACAATTAGCCGAGCGTGGCAACAGCGTCGCTTGCTTGTCCCGCGGCTATGGGGGCAGCCTTAACGGACCTATCCTAGTCACCCCTCAACATACTGCTGATCAAGTAGGCGATGAGCCTTTGTTGCTTTCTGCTTTTGCCCCAACAATTGTGGCCAAAGACCGATCAGCGGGGGCCGCTTTCGCAGATACACTTGGGGTTGATGTCATCTTGATGGATGACGGCTTTCAGAACCCTGATGTTTCCAAGGACGCAAGTATTGTTGTCGTTGATGCCGTAAAGGCATTCGGCAATGGTCGGACAATACCTGCTGGACCGCTACGCGAACCGGTTCAAGCGGGACTGAAACGGGCGGATTTACTACTTTCTATCGGGCCACAACCGGCACAGAAAACCTTTGAGGAGCAATGGGGGAAAAGCATCCACTGCCCACATGTCACAGGGCATCTTGTCCCACTACAAACAGGTATGGTTTGGACCGATCTGCCAGTGCTGGCCTTTGCAGGTATCGGTCACCCAGAGAAGTTTTTTGCCACACTGAAAGCTGTTGGGGCGGATATAAAGCGCGCCGAAGCTTTGGCCGATCACCAACCTCTAACACCTGCTCTGATGGCGCGCCTTGCGGCAGAGGCCCGCGCCCTGCCCGCACAATTGATCACAACAGAGAAAGACGCTGTGCGATTGCCCGACGCCTTTAAGAGCAAAGTGCTAGCTTTGCCAGTACGACTTGCCTTTCACGACAAGACCGAAATTAACGCGCTGCTGGATCGGCTCGAGCTTTAGTTCAGCTTTGCATCAATGATAGACTGAAACTCAGCGAAGTTCATGTTTGAGTAAGTCCGCCCATCAATAACAAAAGACGGCGTCGATGAAATACCGTCACGGGCGGCATTTGCCTCAAACCAAGCGACAAGCGTTTCGGCCTGCTCTGCATCATTGAGGCAGGCGTCCAATTGCTCGTTGTTCATACCGGCTGTACGGCCAATCTTGCGCAGGGCATCCGCGATGGCGACGGGGTCTTGCAGGCGCGCCCATTCAGATTGCTGGGCATAAAGTTCGGTGGTGATGCCGAAGAACTTTTGCTCACCACCACATCGGGCCACCATTGAACCCCAAAGCCCGAAGCGATCAAAATACACTTCGCGGTAGGTGAATTTGACTTTGCCCGTATCGATGTAGTCCGTCTTCAATTGCTTGAACGGGCCTTCGTGAAAACGCGCGCAATGCGGACATGTGTAGCTGGCGTATTCAATGATCTCGACGGGCGCATCATCCGCACCAAGGGTCATCTCTTGCACCCCGTCCACCATTGCAACTGTCTCAACTGCTGCCTCGACAGGCTCGCTTGGGCCGCCAAAATACCAACCAGCACCCCCGGCAACCGCTACGATTACGGCTGCTATGGCCAGAAAACCTTTGTTCATCTTGCTCACCTATTCTTGCGCTTTGACTTCTGCATAACATTGGCCCCAAGCGCGGCAAGCGCAAGGCGCAATCCATCATCTGCGACATCAGACACGACATTGTCAGCAGCTTTGGTAACTTCGGCGGGCGGCTGTGCCTTGGCCATTTGTGAGGCCCCGAATTGAACCCTGCCCTGATTGAAGCCCGTTGGCGCCGTTTGCGTAATCCGAATTTTTGCAATGGCATTATAGCCGTAACAAGCGTTCACCTTATCTTGTATTTGCGGCACTTGCATCTGCAACAGCGAGGCATGCGCGCCCGTTGTCAAAATAGTCAGCGTTCCGCCAAAACCACGGCCAAACTTTACTTCGATCGGCACAGCGCATTGCGCAACATCTGCCCCAACGATCTCTTCCCAATGGGTCAGTAGACGTGTTTGCGCGAACCCACGGCTTTCCGACGCATTTCTAATGCGCTTTTGTAAAAGAGAGGACGTCGTCTTGAAGCCTTTGGTTGTAGAGTATCGCCGCATGGGATTATTGTTCCGACTGAATTTGGCTCTAATTTATGGCGCGGAAGCAAAATGCTGCGCTCCGAATCTTCCTGATCTTACCAAAAAGGCGTCCCTTTGTGACACACCCAAACAGCGACGACCTACTGCAATGGTATGACGTCAACGCCCGTGAAATGCCATGGCGCACGCCACCTGCTGAAAAGCAAGCTGGCGTAAAGCCCGATCCATACCGTGTGTGGATGTCCGAGATCATGTTGCAACAGACCACTGTTGCGACAGTGCGTGACTACTTCATCAAATTCACAAAACGCTGGCCAACCGTCGATGACCTCGCTGCTGCCGAAGATGCTGATGTCATGGCCTATTGGGCGGGTCTTGGATACTACGCCCGCGCGCGCAACTTGCTCAAATGCGCACGCGCCGTCTCCCAACTCGGTGCCTTTCCCCGAACCTATGATGAGCTGATCAAACTACCCGGCATCGGCCCATATACCGCCGCCGCAGTATCTTCGATTGCATTCGATGAGCCGTCACCTGTGATGGACGGCAATGTTGAGCGCGTGATGGCACGCCTCTTTGATATTCATATGCCTCTGCCTGCAGCAAAACCTGAACTATATGCCAAAACCGCTGAGTTGACGCCGCGCGCACGTGCAGGGGACTACGCCCAAGCCGTCATGGATCTGGGCGCCACCATTTGCACCCCTAAGAATCCCGCTTGTGGTATTTGCCCATGGCGGACACCGTGCTTGGCGCGTCAAAACGGAACTGCCGCCGAGCTACCCAAGAAGACGCCCAAAAAGCCGAAACCAACCCGCCACGGAATTGCCTACGTGGTTCGTAGTGATACAGGTGCGTTACTGCTCGAAACCCGTCCTGGAAAAGGTCTACTTGGCGGTATGCTAGGCTGGCCTACCAGTGACTGGGGCAACGAGCCATCGCCCGCACCACCGCTTGATGTGACATGGACAAAAGTGAACGCACAGGCCCTGCATACCTTTACCCACTTTCATTTGCAGCTGGATGTAATGGTCGCAATGGTTGAAGGCTTACCAGTGGTTTCAGGCCGTCATTGGGTTGAAAAGCATGCGTTTCAGCCATCGGCCTTGCCCACTGTAATGCGCAAGGTTTGGGATATCGCCCGCGAGGCATAACGCCATATTTGAGCCTAAAGCTGTTTTTAATATACTGTAGCTAAGTAAGTGTTTCGGAGGGTTCTCAAATGGCATCATCATTCAGCAAAGCGCTGCCCTTTTGGCTATCGCTCGGGCTGATCCCATTGATCTGGATCGGTTCCGTATTTGGTGGCGTTTGGGTTTTCGCACTACCGATTTCCGCGTGGTACCTCTTTTCAATCGTTGACGCTTTCGCCGGGTTGAACGAGCAGAACGAGGATCCACAAACCCCAGAAACCGATCTGTTTTGGTACCGCTTAATCACACTGATTTGGGCGCCGATCCAGTTTTGTACGCTCTTTGGTGTGCTTTGGTTCACGCTACACTCTGGGCATCTGGCCACTTGGGAAATGGTCTTTTTGTTTGTCGGGATGGGCGTGATTACCGGTACGGTTGGCATCAACTACAGTCATGAACTGATGCATCAAAAGCCCAAGGTTGAACGTGTTTTGGCGGACATCTTGTTGGCCATGGCGCTCTATTCGCACTTCCGTTCTGAACACCTTTTGGTTCACCACCGCTACGTTGCCACCCCGCGTGACCCTGTTACCGCACGATATAACGAGGGGTTTCACAGATTTTTCCCACGCGTTTTGCGCGCGTCTTGGCAGTCAGCATTTAAGGCCGAAGCGGCGATGCTTGCTCGCAAATCCAAAACTTGGACGCACCCCAGTAACCCGTTTTTCAAATACTGGGTGCTGCAATTGGGCATGCTCACGCTTGCCTTTTTGCTGGGTGGTTTTGTCGGGGTTGGGTTGTTTTTATTGCAAGCCGCCGTGGCCATTTGGCAGTTCGAACTGGTAAATTACATTGAACACTATGGCCTGACGCGTGCGCATATTGGTGACGGTAAATATGAACATGTAAAGCCACACCACTCGTGGAACGCTGCGCATAAGGCATCAAACTGGCTTCTGATAAATCTTCAACGGCACTCCGATCATCATTATAAACCTGACTGCCGGTTTCCGCTTTTGCAGAATTACAGCACAGAAGAGGCTCCGCAATTGCCGTACGGTTATCCCGTGATGACGATGCTGGCCATGATCCCGCCCCTTTGGCGTAGGCGCATGAACCCGCGTGTCCGACAATGGCGCAAACAGCATTATCCCCAGATCACAGATTGGCAGCGCTATAATGACGCCTCAAATCCGCTGCCACGCTAAGCAAAAAACCCCCGTCGCTTGTAAAAAGCAGACGAGGGTAAGGTGCGCGCTTGCGTGAAAAATCGCAAGAGCTGGCGGTAACTGTTGTAAATTTAGCGGTTTAGATGTTCTTCATCTCAGCGCGAATTTGCTGACGCAGAACATCAATTGGCATCTTTTGACCTTCGTTTTTATAATGCCAATAGGTCCAGCCATTGCAGCTTGGCGCGCCCTCAATCGCGGCGCCTACTTGGTGGATGGACCCCTTTACATCGTGCGCAACCAGTGTCCCGTCAGCACGTACTTTTGCGACCTGACCACGCGGCGATGTCAGAACTTCACCCGGACGCAACATGCCGCGCTCAACAAGCTGGCCGAACGGCACACGTGGCTCAGCGCGCTTTGATTGCGTGACCTGAAGCGCATCTTTGTCAAACTTGCGAACCGCAGCGATACGTTTTTCAGCAACTGCACGGTACTCAGCTTCACGCTCAATGCCGATAAACTCACGGCCAAGCATCTTGGCAACAGCGCCGGTTGTGCCGGTGCCGAAGAATGGGTCAAGAACCACATCACCCGGGTTTGTCGTAGCCACCAAAACGCGGTGCAACAGGCTGTGCGGTTTTTGTGTTGGGTGCGCTTTGTCGCCATTTTCATTCTTAATGCGCTCATGGCCCGTGCAAATTGGCAGGACCCAGTCAGAGCGCATCTGAACACCTTCGTTCAACGATTTCAGCGCCTCATAGTTGAACGTATATTTGCTGGCTTCCTGCTTTGAGGCCCAGATCAACGTCTCATGCGCGTTGGTCAGGCGTTTCCCACGGAAGTTTGGCATTGGGTTAGACTTGCGCCACACCACATCGTTCAAAATCCAGAAGCCTTGGTTCTGCAGTTCAGCGCCCATGCGGAACACGTTGTGGTAACTGCCAATCACCCAGATTGCACCATTTGGCTTAAGCAAGCGGCGTGCCGCAGCAAGCCAGTCACGCGTAAAACGGTCATAGGCTTTGAAACTGTCGAACTGATCCCAATCGTTATCAACCGCATCAACCTTAGAGTTGTCCGGCCGGTGCAACTCACCCTTCAATTGCAGGTTATAGGGTGGGTCTGCGAAAATCAGGTCCACGCTGTTTTCAGGCAGTGCATTCATCCGTTCAATGCAGTCGCCGTCCAAAATAGTATTGAGGGGCAGCGCCGCCGGGGCTGCCTTTGTTTTTGTCTTTGTCATGTCTGCCTCATAGTGCCACGTTGTGTGGTCATTTGTTGCTACCAACATGAGTCAGAGACGATTCGCGGTCAATTTCTTTTTTGAATCAATATGTTAGAAAAATTTGTTGTCACAACATATTGTGTACCGGTTTGAACGAACGTCTATGGTGTGGGGTTACACCAAGATTTTGGAGCGCCTCTCGATGCGCCTTAGTCGGGTAACCTTGGTTCTTTTCCCATCCATATCCTGGGTACTGTTGCGCTAAAGACAACATGAGCTGATCGCGTCGCACTTTTGCAACAATAGACGCCGCCGCAATTGACTGTGAAATGGCATCGCCTTTGACAACTGCGCGGGCAGGTACCGCAAGATTGCGCGGGATTAGATTGCCATCAACCAGCGCAAAATCTGCCGGTACATTGAGGCCCGCCACCGCACGCTCCATAGCAAGGTGACTTGCGCGCAAAATGTTCAACTCATCAATTTCCTGCACACTCGCCTCGCCAATAGATACATCCGCGATCTGCGGCAGAAGTTCAGCAAGGGCGTTGCGGCGCTTCAGCGGCACTTTTTTGCTGTCGTTTAGCCCATCTGGAATATTGCTCGGATCAAGCCACACTGCCGCTGCAACGACCGGCCCTGCAAGAGGCCCTCTGCCTACTTCGTCCACACCGATGATGCGCGCGTGGCTCGATGTATAGAGTTCACTTTCAAGATCGAATGTAGGGAATGTTTTCATAGCCTTCCTAAACCAAAAACGGCCGCCCGAGACCAGAGGGGATCAGGGGCGGCCCAAACAGTTTGATGGGCTTAACGAATAACGCGGTAGCCATCCGATCGTAGGCAGCGCAAATCATACCCCTTGCGTGTGTTGCCCCGCGCATTTTTGAACCGTGTCGCGCAATAACGGGGCAGTGATCCTGCTGCTGCATAGTGACGCTCTAGACAACCCCGCGCCACAACACGTCGTGTGCCCTGATTATTCTCTAAGCGGCGAACACAGCGCCCCGGAAGAGCAACCGGTTGGCGGACAACGTGCGGTTTTGTGGTGTGTTGCTTTTTCTTTTCAGCCTTTCTTTCGTGCTCAACCCCCACGGCGATAATCGCAAATAGCGCTAAAGCACCAAGCACCTCGGCAACATCGGAACCGCCTGCCCGTGCAGGGGTCGCGGATGCCGAAATTGATGTGGTGGCGATAGAAATTGCGGTAACAGTAGTAATCAAGAAACGTTTCATCTGGGTGCTCCATACGTTGAATTGTGCTTGGGACGGTCCGCAAGCATGATGAAGCGACCATGATCGGCAGCGACAATGTCGCTCAATATCGCCGCGCTGTTAGGCGATAACGCGCGCGCTGTTATTGAATATCCGCGACGAGTGGCGCTTTATGATAGGTATGAAAATTCTTATCGCATTGTTATTCACCGCTGTTCTTACCGTGCCTGCTCAGGCGGCCTGTTATGCAGACTACAAAGCCAAACAGGACGATCCATTGAGGCTTCACTACGGCGTGGCACAAGTACCCAACGATAGCTGCAACGTCGCAGCCGCTACAAAAGTGCTGGCTCCGCACCTTGAGCAGAAAAGCTGGACACTACTAACGGTCCTATCTGTCTTTAGCGAGGCGCAGCTCAACACAAAAAAGGAGGCTGCTGGTGCGTTCTTCCTCCGTTACTGATGCCCGTGTTTTGGGAAGCCGCACAGTGGCGATTGGCATCACCAGTGTGATCGTCATTTTACTGTTGGCTGCGTTCTTTTTGGTTTTCACATTGCAAGATGCCGGAATGTTCAATGCGCGCGTTGAAGCACTTTTTGTTGCAAATGACGATCTAACGTCAGGCGCGGAAATCAAGCTGCTGGAAATACTCGCGGGTTCTGGCACGGCGTTCTCTGAGACCCTTGCAAGCTACCGAATGGTCATCTTGGTACTGCTTATTTTTGCGACCGCTTTGCTTATTGCCGCACTCACTTTTTTGCTAATGCTTGTGGGCTTGAACAAACGCATGGCGACAATTGAGCGTGCAGGAATGGAAGTGAACAGCCTGTTGATTAGCCGCGAAGAAAACACGGTTTATCTTAACAATATGGAGTTTAAGCTTACCCATGCGGCGATCGAAACCCTAAGTGTCTTGGCCGAAGCACGTATGGACGGAGACATCCTGAACGGCGCCGAGCTGGAGGCAATGATATCTGGGCGCCTTTCATCAGATTGCGACGAAGCAGCAGGCGCAACACGGATCAAACGCCTTCGAGATGCAATAGGCAACCAAATGGTAAGCGAGTTACTGGTCAAAAACATCGCGCGCAAAGGCTATATGCTGTCGATCGATAGCACTGTCATCAAGATGGTATAAATGGCGACCCCGGCAGGATTCGAACCTGCAACCTGCCCCTTAGGAG
>JAHEEK010000009.1:0-90159 GCA_024640765.1 Thalassobium sp.
GCGTGATGATCTGGCCAGAGGCCCAGTTCATTTCAGCAATAGAGACTTCGCCGCAATCGGCCATAGCGGCCGTAGGCAGGCCAAGTCCTACAAATGCTGTCGCAAGCAGTGTTTTTTTCATGTCTTTGTTCCCGTTGTTAAGCGCCAGACTTTTTTGCAAGTATCTGGTCTGTGAATGCGGAGCACTATGACACTGTTTTTTACACACGCAAGTTTCAGTTTTCACACCGTCAAACTTTATTTGACCATATACGGTACCACCGCGACACGAAAATCAGGGCCATGAGCAAGACAAATAGCCCCGTGACATCCCCAACAAGATAGCCCCCCACCAAGGTCAGCCATGTCACATCAAGCTGGCCGCCATAGATAAAGGCATGCCCCAACCCGTTGCCAATTGACGCAAGTGCGCCAGCAATCAAGATCAGTTGCCAATGAGAGCGCAGCTCACTCTCGCTGTGACGTGTCCATGTGCGAAACACCAGACAAACGGCGAAAAAGCTAGCGGTGATTGAGACAATGGCAGAGAGAATATCCTGCTCACTTCCCAGCATAAACGATTGATATGCCCACATAAGTATGTGGCCGGGTAGAAGGTAGAATAACGCTTTCCACCCGAAAATATAGATGGACAACAGCCGGACACCATGGGGCAAAAACAAAAGGCTGATGTTCATTGGTAACCAATGAAAATACGCACCTTGGACGGGCATAACGAACAAAAAGGTCACGGCAAACAATGCGACATAGGCAAGGATAACAACGAACACGGCCTCAATTTCAGCCTTCAGACTGATACTGCGTATGACACCTCTCCTATCGCGTTTTGACCCGGTAGAGGTTTGGAAGGCGTGATGTCAAATTAAAACTGAACGTACTGACGTAAGTGTCGCAGTTACGAATAAAGTGGTGTGCACGGAAAGTTGGGGTTGGGGCACATGCTGGATAGGCGTAAAAAAACCGCGCGCCCCAATCCGAAGCGCGCGGTTCTGCATACTTAAACCAATCTTATTAGCGGATGATGCTGTTCAGGGTTGCCGAAGCGCGCATCACCGTTGCTGTTTTCGCAGGGTCTGTGTGGAAGTAACCACCAAGGTCCGCAGGGCTTCCTTTGGCCGCTGCGATTTCTGCAACGATCTTTGCTTTGTTCTCACGCAGGGCTTCTGCAATTGGTGCGAAATGTGCCGCAAGATCCGCGTCGGCGTCTTGTGCGGCCAGTGCCTCGGCCCAGTATCGGGCAAACCAGTAGTGGCTATCGCGGTTATCCGGCTCGCCCACTTTGCGCGAAGGTGAGCGGTCGTTATCCAAGATGCCTTGGGTGGCAGCATCAACGGCTTGACCCAAAACACGAGCCTTTTCGTTGCCCCTTGCATCCGCAAGGAACTGCAGGCTTTCACCCAATGCGCAAAATTCCCCAAGGCTATCCCAACGCAGGTGGTTTTGCTCCATCAGCTGTTGAACGTGCTTGGGTGCAGAGCCGCCCGCTCCTGTTTCAAACAGGCCGCCACCGTTCATCAGTTTCACGATCGACAGCATTTTGGCCGAGGTCGCCAATTCAAGGATCGGGAACAAGTCTGTCAGGTAATCGCGCAGCACGTTCCCGGTGATGGCGATGCTGTTGCGACCTGCGGTGATGGTCTCGAGCGATGCGCGTGTTGCTTCGCGCGGCGCCATGATTTTGAACGTGTCGCTGAGGCCGCGCGCCTCAAGGATTGGCTTCACATAAGCGATCAGCTCAGCGTCGTGTGCGCGGTTTTCGTCAAGCCAGAAAATCGCCTCACAGCCTTCGGCCTTTTGACGGTCGATGGCCAAGTTCACCCAATCCTCGATCGGCGCTTGGCGCGCAGATGCAGAACGCCAGATGTCACCTGCTTCAACCGCGTGGCTGTGCAACACAGTACCGTCGGCCAATACCATCTTTACGGTGCCTGCTTCAGGGATTTCAAAAGTGGTCGGGTGTGAGCCGTATTCTTCGGCTTTTTGAGCCATTAGGCCAATGTTTTGCACTGTGCCGGCCGTAGCTGGGTTCAGCTTGCCATTGGCCTTAAAGAACTTGATCGTCTCGTCGTAAACTGGCGCATATGAGTTATCGGGGATCACACAGTTTGCGTCGCTTTCAGCTCCATCAGGACCCCAGCCTTTGCCGCCGGCGCGGATTAAGGCGGGCATGGATGCATCGATGATGACATCAGAGGGCACGTGTAAGTTCGTGATGCGTTTATCGGAATCGACCATATACATCGGGGGACGGTCAGCCATGCACGCATCAATGTCAGCCATGATAGCTGGCTGGTCTTTGACGCGGGCCAACAAGTCACCCAAGCCAGATTTCGGGTTCACGCCAAGCTCGGCCATTGCGGACCCGTGCTTTTCAAAGACCGGCGCCAAGAACGCCTTCACTGCGTGACCAAAGATGATCGGGTCAGACACCTTCATCATCGTTGCTTTCATGTGCAGCGAGAACAATATGCCTTCGGATTTTGTCTTTGCGATTTCATCTGCAAGAAACGCAGCAAGCGCGCGCGCACTCATGAAGGTCGCGTCCACCACGGTGCCTTTAGGAAAGGACAAGCCGTCTTTCAGAACCGTCTCGCCAGATGCAGTTTCAAGCACAATCTTCACATCCGCATCTGCGCTAAGGGTCGTTGAAACTTCGTTTGAAAAGAAGTCACCACCGCTCATCGCAGAGACGCGCGTTTTGCTGTCTGCGGTCCACTCGCCCATCCGGTGGGGGTTGTTTTGGGCGAATGCTTTAACCGCTTTGGCCGCACGACGATCAGAGTTGCCTTCGCGTAGAACAGGGTTCACCGCAGACCCTTTGATCCCGTCATATTTTGCGCGAACCGCAATTTCTTCGGGCGTGGTTGCTGTCTCTGGATAATCGGGCAGGGTATAGCCTTGGGATTGCAACTCTTTCACTGCCGCGACCAGTTGCGGCACGGATGCCGAGATGTTGGGCAGCTTGATTACGTTGGCATCGGGGGTTTTCACCAAACGGCCAAGTTCAGCCAAATCGTCTGACTGGCGTTGCTCTTCGCTAAGGTGCTCTGGGAACGTTGCTAAAATACGACCTGCGAGGCTGATGTCCTTTGTGCCGACAGATACGCCTGCGGCCTTTGCAAATTTCTGGATGATCGGCAGGAAAGATGCGGACGCAAGTTCGGGCGCTTCGTCCACTTTTGTGTAGATAATGTCTGACATGAGAAACCTCGCGAGTGTGATTTGTCATTTCCTTAGCGGATGAATCTGCGCGCGTCGACAGTATGCCGTTGTATACGGCCAAAATAATCCTGTGTTTTGACAAGTTTTACGAAATTAAGCCCTAATCGTGCGCAAGGGCGCGCCATATGAGCGTGTCAGCACAGTATCAGATCGCTTGGCGCACTATGTTTGTAAAACCATTTTGGCGTTCTTCAGGTCGTTGCTCAGCACTTTGGCGCGGGCCTCATCAGGGGCGATGTCATAATGCGCCCACCGCTCCATCAGCCGCTGTTCAAGTACGTCCATCGGGGCTGAAATCGCCACGCTTAGAGTCCAGAACTGCCGCAATTGGTCCCAAGGTGCCGCGTTCAGCATCAGATAATTGCCCTCAACAATCATAAACTCGGCATGCTTTGGAATCAGTTGAGCCCCAGCACGGCGATATCGCGGGACCGATCAGAAACTGGCGCGTAAACCGTTCCTGTGCCGTTTGCGATCCGCGAAATGAGATGCACAAACCCATCCGCAGCGAACGTCTCAGGGCCGCTTTACGCGCCACTGTACCCGCTCTTTCAAGCACCGCGTTATCTAAATGAAATCCATCCATTGGCACCAAAGTCGCCGTTTTTTCCATAGCAGTCAGCGATGCAACTACAGCCTCCGCAACGGTCGATTTTCCCGAAGCAGGAGGGCCCGAGATCGCGATGATCTTTCGAGAGCCGATCAGCCTAGTTGCCCGCCTAGTTCCGATTTCAGCAGAAATAATCTGCGGTTTTTTCCACTGTTTGATCTGCCTCATTCCTGCATTTCACATCAGCGGTTTAGCGCGTGCAGTAGCTGTTGAGAAGCCAGTCTAAGCTTCTTCAAGCCTGTCTGTCGCTGGCGCTGGTGTAGGTGACAGGGCGGCGATGAGTGCGTAGTCTTCGTCGCTGAGGGAAATCTTAAGAGCGGCCAGTGAAGGGGCCAGTTGTTCGGCGTTTCGGGCGCTGATAATCGGTGCTGTGACGCCGCTGTGACGCGCTGCCCATGCCACGGCCAGACTGGCTGGTGAATGCCCCATTTCCTCTGCAAGGGCCGCAAGATCAGCAGCGGTTTGATACATCCATTCCTGACCGTAGCGGGCGGCATAACGCTCGTCTGTTGAAAGCCTCCCTTGCGCGCCCGTGCTGTATTTGCCGGTCAAAAGACCACCGCCAAGGGGGGAGTAGGGCACAATAGCAATCCCCTCTGCCTCTGCCATGGGGAGGATTTCAACCTCGGCTTGGCGTTTCACCAATGAATACATCGGCTGAAACATATCAATTTTGGTGCCCAGTTTTTGTGCGACAGCTTGCGCTTTCATGACTTGCCAAGCGGCAAAGTTGGACACGCCGATGTGGCGGATTTTGCCGTCGGTCTGAAGGGTCGCAAGCGCTTCGAGTGTTTCCTCAAGGGGGGTGTTGTCGTCCCAACGGTGCAGGTACAGCGCGTCGACCATGTCCATGCCAAGGCGCTGGCGGCTGATGTCGAAGGTGGTGAAAATATTGCTGGCGGTGCTGCCGCCCGTATATCCGGCCTTGGTTGCGATGTATAAATCATCGCGCTCGCTGGCGGCAAAGGCCCCCAAAAACTCCTCTGAGACGCCGCCCGTATAAAGGTGCGCCGCGTCGAAAAAATTGATCCCTGCGGTGCGGCACGCATCATACATCGCGCGGCTATTGGCCTCATCCGCGGTGCCACCAAATTGCATGCAGCCAAAACAAAGCGGCGAAATGGGTGTGGCGTTTTGTGTGCTAAGCATGGGGTTTATCTCCGATTTGGGCCTGTGGTATGGTTTGGTTCTGTGGGATCAAAGGTCAACATATCTTTGTATGTTGGGATTGCGTTTCCGGCGAAGGTCCCGCCGATCAAGCATATATTCTACGATGCGAATTGCGCGCGCTTTACACGCTCGCTAAGCTTTAGAAATGAACAGTTTTGATAGCTCAAACACACGCGACGTACTGCGCCGCCTTTTTGAAGCGGGCGTAGATGCAGTGAAGGGTGAGCCTGCGGTTGCACGTGCTTTTGCGCTGCGTTTTACGCAGGCGCCAGACCGCATTCTTGCCGTGGGTAAGGCCGCCTATGCGATGTACATGGGCCTGCCAGAGAATGTGCGCGCCGCCGCGCCTGCTTTGATTATCACCAAAGATGGCCACGCCGACGGTGCGCCTGATCTGCCGCATGTTGAGATACGCGAAGCTTCGCATCCGATGCCCTGCGCGCGGTCAATCGCTGCGGGGAAGGCGGCTTTGGCTTTCGTCCAAGACTGCGCCCCTGATAGCCGTTTGTTGATGCTGGTGTCCGGCGGCGCGTCCGCGCTGGTTGAGGCGTTGCCAAGCGGGATGAGTTTGGAGAGCCTGATGGAGCGGACGAAAATTGCGCTCTCAAACGGTAGCACCATTGGCCAAATCAACGCAGAACGCATTGCCCATTCGCGTATCAAAGGTGGTAAACTTTTGGCGGCATTTGCCGGACGGCGGGCGGACGTGCTGGCCATTTCTGACGTGCAAGGTGACGGGATTGATGTGATTGGCTCGGGCATCGGTGCTTATGGTGGCGGCACGCTGCGCTATAGCTGCCATATCGTTGGCTCAAATGCGGTGGCGCGGGATGCCGCTGCGGCACAGGCCACGACTTTGGGGATGCACGTGCACCACAATGCGGAAACGCTTTATGGTGATATCAATGACGTGGCGGGCGATATTTTGGCGACCGTGGATGGCGGTGCTGCCCGCGCGGGGATTTACATTTTTGGTGGCGAGCCCACGGTCCAACTGCCCGATAACCCGGGCGAGGGCGGGCGGAACCAAGGCCTTGCGCTTGAACTTGCGCGCCGCATTTCAGGACGCAGTGACCTGAGTATTCTGGTAGCAGGCACCGATGGTTCGGACGGGGTAAGTGCCGGTGCCGGCGCGATTGTGGATGGTCACAGCTTTGGCGCAGCTGATGGCGCGGATGAGGCGATCCGCTTGGCCAACTCGGGCGCGTTTTTCCGCACCACTGGTGATCAATTGGTCACGGGTCCCACGGGGACAAATGTGATGGACCTTGTGATTGTGCACCGCAAAACTGCAGATGCAGGTTAGTGCGCGTTAGGGCGCTATATCCATCGCGTCAGTCCATGAAATAGCGGACGGTTGCCTCAAACTCGCGCGGCTTTTCAGCGTGTAACCAATGCCCTGTATTCGGTAGTTTCGCGAATTTTGCGTCTGGGAAAAGCTCTTTGATGGCGGGGCGATGGGCTGGCATGACATAGTCACTATTGGCGCCGCTTAAGAACAATGTGGGTCCGGTGAACGTAGCTTCTATGTGCGGAAACCCGATGATCTTGTCCATTTCATTCGCTAGCGTATCAAGATTCAGCAGCCATTTTTGCGCCTTTATATCAACGCTTTGCGCAAGAAAGGCGGCAACGGCTTTGTCATCGATCGGGATATCCAGCGCCGAGCGGCTATCCACGTTCAAATCCGTGGCCCGTGCGGCGTTCAGCACGTCCATTTGTGTGTGCGTGTATGTCACGGGCGCTATGTCGGCGACCAAAAGGCGGTTCACTAGCGCGGGATGCTGCAAGGCCATGACCATCGCAGCCTTACCGCCCATGGAGTGGCCGACCACGTCGCCCTTGCCGCCAAACGCGGTAATCACTTCGGCCAAATCAGCGGCCATTTCTGGATAGTTGTGTGTTGCTGTGTGCGCACTTGCGCCGTGGTTGCGCTGATCAATCACAACAACGCGGCGGCTGTCTGACAGACGCTTGGCAATGACGTTCCAGTTGCGTGCAGAGCCGAACAAGCCGTGCCCGATGAAAAGCGTTGGAAGGGCGGTTTCGTCGCCGAATACGAGGTGGTGTAACATAGTATTCGGATACCCCATGACCACCCAAGATATCCAGTACAAAGCAGACGAAGTCGCGTCCTTACCGCGTGAGAAACTGTCTGTGCGTGGCAAAACCCTAAGCGATCAGCTTGCACGCAGTGGCGCGGTGCTTCCCCGCCGTGTCCGCGCAAAAGGTCGGTTGCTGGCCCACGCGGCGACGGTGGCAGAGCACCCGCAACTGGCAAAACAGATCGATCCCGCGAAGGTGGTGCGAGCGCATTCCGAGGTGTGTCTTTATCTTAACGAAATAAACCCACGCAACCGGTGCGTGGGTTTTGTTCTTGGTATCTTGGGGCGCATAGCGTTTGCGCTTTTGATCACCGGTGCTGCCTTTGTGGGGCTGCTGGTGTGGCGCGGCTATGTTTAGATTGGCTCCGCGCCACGGGCTTTGATCACAGGTTCGGGTAAATCGGGAACTGTGCGCAAAGTGCTTCGACTTTTGCCGCAACTGCTTTTTCTACGTCCCCGTTTCCGTCTGGTCCATTTGCTGCGAGACCGTTCACGACCTCAACAATCAGGTCACCCACTTGGCGGAATTCAACTTCGGTAAAGCCGCGCGTTGTGCCTGCAGGTGTGCCCAAACGCAGACCAGATGTGACCATTGGCTTTTCTGGGTCAAACGGAATGCCGTTTTTGTTGCAAGTGATATGCGCGCGCTCAAGCGCTTCTTCTGTGGTGTTACCTTTCACGCCTTTGGGACGCAGATCGACCAGCATCAGGTGCGTGTCGGTGCCCCCGGTGACAATGTCCAACCCACCTTTGATAATTTGATCTGCCAACGCTTGGGCGTTCTTGATCACTTGGGATTGGTAGCTTTGGAACTCGGGGCGCAGGGCCTCGCCAAATGCCACGGCTTTACCGGCGATGACGTGCATCAACGGGCCGCCTTGGATGCCGGGGAAGATCGCAGAGTTGAACTTCTTGGCTAAAGCTTCGTCGTTGGTCAGGATCATGCCGCCGCGTGGGCCGCGCAATGTTTTGTGTGTAGTCGTTGTGGCCGCGTGCGCATGTGGGAACGGCGAGGGGTACAGACCCGTCGCAACCAGACCTGCAAAGTGAGCCATGTCCACCAGCAAATACGCACCGACGCTGTCTGCGATTTCGCGCATGCGGGCAAAATCAATGACCCGTGGAATGGCAGAGCCGCCCGCGATGATCATGTCGGGGTTATGCTCGGTCGCAAGGCGTTGGACCTCATCGTAATCCAGCAGATTGTCTTCTTTGCGTACACCGTACTGAACAGCGTTGAACCACTTGCCTGACTGGTTCGGGCGCGCGCCGTGGGTCAAGTGACCACCCGCGTCCAGCGACATCCCCAAAATAGTCGCACCCGGTGCAAGCAACGCCTGAAACACGCCTTGGTTCGCCTGTGAGCCTGAGTTGGGCTGAACGTTTGCAAATCCGCAGCCGAACAGCTCTTTGGCGCGTTCAATTGCCAAGTCTTCTGCAACGTCCACGTGTTGGCACCCACCGTAGTAGCGGCGGCCCGAATAGCCTTCGGCGTATTTGTTGGTCATCACGCCGCCTTGGGCTTCCATCACCGCTGCAGACACGATGTTTTCAGAGGCGATCAGCTCGATCTCGTTACGCTGGCGGCCAAGTTCGGCCTGCATCGCAGCATAGAGAGCCGGATCGCGTGTCTCGAGGGTTTCTGTGAAAAATCCATCATCACGGTGTGGGGCGTTCATGGCAGCATCCTTTTGAGTTAAGCACCGCGCACGGGCGGTTTGGCGGTAAGTTAGCGCATGTTTCCTATCGGAAAAAGGCCCGTTTCCGTCATAATGGTGATGAAAGCGGTGACGAAAGGTCGCCATAGGCGGCTTGCGTTTCACATCGGCACAGGCGATGTCTTTACGCAACGTACATGAACCTAAAGGAAAACTCCCATGGGGCAGCTTCCCAAAATCGCCTTTGCGGCAAGCGATACGCAGACCGCGCAAAGCGCGTTGGAGGTGTTAAGCGCGCGGTATAGCAATGCGGATCTTGGACAGGCCGAAGTGATTGTGGCCTTGGGCGGTGACGGTTTTATGTTGCAAACTTTGCACGCAACCCAGCACCTCGATACGCCTGTTTACGGCATGAACCGCGGCACTGTTGGCTTTTTGATGAACGAGTATCACGCGGATGATTTGCCGTTCCGGCTTGCTGCGGCCGAAGAAGAGGTCATCAACCCGCTGTCGATGATTGCAAAAACCGTTGACGGCACAGTCCACGAGGCATTAGCGTTCAACGAAGTATCCCTACTGCGCGTAGGTCCGCAAGCGGCCAAACTTCGGATTTATGTGGACGACAAACTGCGCATGAAGGAACTGGTGTGTGACGGGGCGCTTGTCTCGACGCCTGCGGGCTCAACGGCGTACAACTACTCGGCTCACGGTCCGATTTTGCCAATTGGTTCGGATGTTTTGGCCCTCACGGCGATGGCGGCGTTCCGGCCCCGGCGCTGGCGCGGGGCGCTTTTGCCAAAGACGGCCAAGGTCCGTTTTGAGGTGGTCAACCCCGCCAAGCGCCCGGTGATGGCCGACGCAGACAGTCGCAGTGTGAACAATGTGGCAAGCGTGGAAATCCACTCGGACCCTTCGATTGCGCACCGCATTCTGTTTGACCCTGGGCACGGGTTGGAAGAACGGCTCATTCAGGAACAATTCGTATGATCCACCCGCTGCGCCGCGCAGCTGTTGTTGCGGGTCTGCTGATTGCATCTGGGTTGCTGACCGCGTGCAGTTTGCGCGTTGGCCCGCAAGACCGAATTGGCTTTCAAGAGCTGCTGACGCGTACCGCTGCCACCCCGTTTGAGTGTGCAAACTACGACCTTGAGACCGACAGCTGCGAGATGATTTCACGTTATCAAGCGCGCAGTGACGGCACGGTTCGGGCGCGGTCTACCTTTATTCTTGATGCGGACCTCGGGGCGGTGATGACGGTCACGGACACCCTTCGGCCTGAGGGCGCAAGGCTGTGCACGGACGGCAAAAGCACCACTGCAAAAGTCACGGGCGATCAGTTGACCGCACAGGATAACGCAAATTTGGCTGAGTTGTTTTTGCAAGCGGCCCGGGCATTTGGCCCAAGCTGCATTGCGTTTTTTGAACGGGGTGGGGTGCTGGTTGGCCTGTCTGAAACACCAGACGGACAAATTGTGCGCGGCCAACCTGCGTTCGTCCTTAACTATTTTGCGGAACCCAAACCACTGCGTGGTCCATCCGCGCGATAGCCGTTGCGCTACCTCCAGTCAATCTGTGCGACGCTGACGTCAGCTGCGTAATCGCGGCCATAGGCGATGATGCCGATGGCGCGGATATTTTTGGTATTGAGCGGCACATCAAAGCCGCGTCCCGCAGGGGCGAAATCGGCCAAAGGCAAAGTGATATCACGCCATTCATTTGTGGTCTGAAATTCCGCGCGGTAACTGTGCCACGGACCTTTTGCATCCGTCGTACGCAGGTTGGCAAAATAGGAGGCACCATTGCCCCGCACCCGCAGGGTCAGCACCTGCGCTTCGGGCGGCAAGGGCGGCATATCACGGCGGATTTGAATAAACCCGCCGTTGTTTTCTGTGCTCACGTTACCGCGCAGGCGAACGTAATCAACGTCCCCCTCGCGGCCCCGCGCCATGGTGCCTTCAGAGACCCCGCCCATCACCCCGTCGGTGACAAAGCGCCATAAATCCAAGCTTGAAAAGTCATCAATTACCATACCACTTAAAGTGGGCGCTTGGCGTCAGATGTCCAGTGCGGCCATGCGCAACAGCTTAGCTTTTGGCGTAGCCAAGGGTCTGAAGTGCGGCCTTGATTTCATCAAGGATCGCCGGATCATCAATGGTCGCGGGCTCTTTGTAGGGCGCGCTGTCGGCAATTTTAGCCATCACGCCGCGCAGGATTTTGCCCGACCGTGTCTTGGGTAACCGGTCAACAACCACCGCCAGTTTAAACGCCGCAACAGGCCCGATTTGGCCGCGCACATCTGCGATTACGTCGGCGACAATTTCGCTTGGGTCACGGTCTACGCCCGCGTTCAGGCACAAAAAGCCCAACGGCAACTGACCTTTTAGCGCGTCGTTCACGCCGATCACGGCGCATTCGGCAACGTCTTTGTGGGCGGCCAAGACCTCTTCCATCGCGCCTGTGCTTAGGCGGTGACCTGCCACGTTAATGACGTCATCCGTGCGCGCCATGATGTAGACATAGCCGTCCTCATCAATCATGCCTGCATCGCCTGTCTCGTAATATCCCGGAAAGGCTTCAAGATAGCTGCTCTTGAACCGCTCTTCGGCGTTCCAAAGGGTTGGTAGACAGCCAGGTGGCAGGGGCAGTTTGATGGTGATCGCGCCCAACTCGCCCGCAGGCAGCGGGTGGCCGCCGTCATCGAGAATTTGCACGTCATAGCCGGGCATCGGCACTGTGGGGGAACCGATTTTGACAGGGAGCGGCTCAATGCCCATGGGGTTGCCCGCAATGGCGTAACCGGTCTCGGTTTGCCACCAGTGGTCGATCACCGGCAGGCCAGTCATGTTGCCCAACCATTTGATCGTGTCGGGGTCTGCGCGCTCACCTGCCAAGAAGATCGATTTCAGATGGGGCAGGTCGTAATTTGCAAACAGCTTACCTTCTGGGTCCTCGCGTTTTACGGCACGGAACGCGGTCGGGGCGGTAAAGAATACTTTGACGTTGTGCTCTGACATCACGCGCCAGAACGTGCCCGCATCAGGGGTGCCAACGGGCTTGCCCTCAAACACGATGGTGGTGTTGCCGTGGATCAACGGCGCGTAGCAAATATAGCTGTGCCCCACGACCCAACCCACATCAGAAGCGGCCCAAAACACATCACCTGGCTCAACGTCATAGACGTTTTTCATGGTCCAGTTCATCGCCACCAAATGCCCGCCTGTGTGGCGCACAACGCCTTTGGGCGCGCCGGTCGTCCCACTGGTATACAGGATATATGCGGGGTGGTTGCCTTCCACGGGAAGACACGCGGCAGGCTCGGTGCCTTGCTGAAACGCGTGCCAATCCAGATCACGTGGTCCCAGATCACAGCTCAGCTGCTCGCGCTGTAAAATCACGCAGGTCTCGGGCTTGTGGGTGGCACTGTCGATGGCCGTATCAAGCAATGGCTTATAAGCGATTGTCTTGCTGCCTTCGATACCACAGGACGCAGCCACGATGCATTTGGGTTGGGCGTCATCAATGCGTACGGCCAATTCGTGGGCCGCAAAACCGCCAAACACCACCGAGTGGATCGCCCCGATGCGTCCGCACGCCAACATCGCCACAATCGCTTCGGCGACCATGGGCATGTAAATCAAAACGCGGTCGCCTTTGCCCACGCCTTGGGCCGCCAAGCCGCCCGCAAAACCGGCAACTTCGTCGCGCAATTGGGAATATGTCAATGTAAGCTGGCTGCCTGTGACGGGGCTGTCGTAAATGATTGCCGCCTGATCCCCGCGCCCTGCGTCCACGTGGCGGTCAACGGCATTGTAACATGTGTTCACCAAACCGTCGCTGAACCACTCATACATCGGCGCGTTTTCGGCAAACAGCGCTTTGGTTGGGGCGCGGTCCCATGCGATCTTCTGGGCAGCGCCCATCCAGAATGCTTCGGGGTCGTTGCGCCACGCGGCGTAAGTGTTGGCATAGCTCATCGGTCAGGGTCCTCTCATATGCACCATCGTTCCCGCGCTGCATTCCCGCCGAAACGAGGTCGCGCAGAATTGGTCGGGCGCATTAAGCGTATGCACCGCGGTGCTGGCAAGGGACCGTTTGCGCAAACAGCACGAAATAATCATGCCGCTGCGCAGATTTAGCCCTCAATCTGAGAGGATGACGTGCCTGCCGCCCCTAGCCGTAGTGGGTCACAGGCGTGCCCGCCAAAGCAGAAATGTTAAGCAACCCGCGCGCCGTGATTGACGGCGTGACGATGTGCGCACGGTTGCCCATGCCCATCAGAATTGGCCCAACTTCAAGCCCGCCAGCTTTGGATTTCAGGATGTTGCGCGTGGCACCGGCCGCATCAGTGTTGGCGTAGATCAACACATTGGCCTGCCCCTGCAAACGCGACTGCGGGAAGACGCGGCCACGCAAATCAGGGTCCAAAGCACTGTCCGTATGCATCTCGCCTTCGTATTGGAAATCAAGTCCCAACCCGTCAAGAACCTGCAGCGCATCGCGCATTGTGCGTCCAGATTGGCTATCAAGGTTGCCAAATTCCGAACCTGAACACAGCGCAATCTTCGGCTCAATCCCAAAGCGGCGCACGTGGCGCGCCGCACTGATAACGGTTTGGGCAACTTGATCGGGTGTGGGCATGGCGTGAATGTGCGTGTCCGCAATAAAGAGCGGGCCGTCCTCCAAAATCATCAGGGACAGCGCGCCTGCCGGCTTCAAATCGTCCGAGCCAAGCACCTGTTCCACGTAGTTCAGGTGCCACAAATACTGACCAAACGTGCCGCAAATCATGCTGTCAGCCTCGCCGCGGTGCACCATCACGGATCCAATGGCAGTGGTGTTGGTCCGCATAATCGCGCGGGCCAAATCAGGTGTCACACCAGAACGGGCCATCAACTCGTGATAGGTCTGCACGTAATCGCGGTAACGATCGTCGCGATTCGGGTTCACGATCTCCAAATCTTCGGGACGAATTTTAAGACCTGCACGCTCGCACCGCCGCCCAATCACATCAGGACGACCAATCAGAATGGGTGTCTCGGTGGTTTCCTCAAGCAGTGCTTGGGCCGTGCGCAACACGCGCTCGTCTTCACCTTCGGCGAATACAATCCGGCGTGTAGCGGTGCTGGCTGCTTGGAAAACGGGACGCATGATAAGCGCTGATTTGAACACAGATGTGTCAAGGTCCGCATGGTACTGATCCACATCCGTAAGGGGACGCTTGGCCACGCCGCTTTCCATTGCAGCGCGCGCCACGGACGAGGCCACAACACCCATCAGGCGCGGATCAAACGGCTTGGGAATAAGGTAGTCCGGCCCGAACGTAAGCTGCTCACCGCGGTAGGCCTCGGCGGCCTCGGCGCTTGTGGTGGCGCGGGCAAGTTGGGCAATTCCGTCGATACAAGCCAGCTGCATCGCATCGTTGATCTCGGTTGCACCCACGTCCAGCGCACCGCGGAAAATAAACGGGAAACACAGCACGTTGTTGACTTGGTTGGGGAAATCCGACCGGCCCGTCGCGATCAACGCGTTTGGGGCCACGGCGCGCGCGGCCTCTGGATCAATCTCGGGGTTGGGGTTGGCCAGTGCAAAAATAATTGGCTGATCGCTCATCTTGGCGACCATCTCGGGTTTCAAAACGCTCGCGCCGGACAGCCCAAGGAACATATCCGCGCCGTCGATCACCTCATCAAGCGTGCGCAGATCACTGGCCTGCGCGTATTCGGCTTTTTGATCGGTCATCTCACTGGTGCGGCCCTTATAAACCAGTCCTTCGATGTCGCACAGCCACACGTTTTCGCGTTTCACGCCCAGTTTCAGCAGCATGTTCAGGCACGCAATGCCCGCAGCGCCACCACCGGTGGAGACGATCTTGATGTCCTCAAACTTTTTACCCGCAAGGTGCAGCGCGTTTGTTGCGGCGGCCCCCACAACAATGGCCGTGCCGTGCTGATCGTCGTGGAAAACAGGAATGTTCATCCGCTCACGGCACAGTTTTTCGACGATAAAACAATCAGGCGCCTTGATGTCTTCAAGGTTAATCGCGCCAAACGTTGGCTCAAGCGCGTAGACAATATCCGCAAGTTTTTCGGGGTCCGGCTCGTTCAACTCAATGTCAAAACAATCGATGTTGGCGAATTTCTTGAACAGGACCGCCTTGCCCTCCATCACGGGTTTTGAGGCAAGCGCGCCGATGTTACCAAGGCCCAAAACCGCAGAGCCATTCGTGACAACCGCCACAAGGTTGCCGCGTGATGTGTATTCTTGTGCGGCCTCGGCGTCTTTGGTGATCTCAATGCAGGCTTCGGCCACGCCGGGCGAGTATGCGCGTGCCAAGTCACGTCCGTTGGCAAGCGGCTTGGTTGCGCGAATTTCCAGCTTTCCGGGCTTGGGGTGGCGGTGATAGTCCAACGCTGCTTGACGCAATGCCTGTGGATCACGGTTGAAATTGTCTGTCATAATGCCCTCCCAAGGTATTTGTTTAACGTTAAACTACTTTTTTCATGGCCTGCCAATGGCAATATTTTCACGGGGGCCGCACGCGCTGTTCGATTGCACGGTGACATGGACGGTGATCTCCGTTTTACTCACCCCAAACTCGAGTTATGCTGGCGTTAAGCCGAGAGGAAGCAGACATGTCAACATCACCGCTCATGCAGGCCGCTCACGCGGTTATGAAAAATGCGTACGCCCCTTATTCCAACTTCCAAGTAGGGGCCGCAGTGCGCACGGATGCGGGTGATGTGTTTGTGGGCTGCAACGTTGAAAACGTGGCCTATCCGGAAGGAACCTGTGCTGAAGCTGGCGCGCTGGCGGCCATGGTCGCCGCAGGGCAAGGACGCATCGTTGAGGTCGCCGTGATCGCGGGGTCGCCAACCCCGGTGCCGCCGTGCGGCGGGTGCCGTCAAAAGCTGCGCGAGTTTGGCGCGGGCGATGTGGTGGTCACCATGGGCACAACCGGCGGCAGAACGCTTTCGATGACCCTCGAAAAACTTTTGCCCGGTGTCTTCAACGCCGATCACATCGCCAAATGAGATCTTTCGCCCCCCTGCTTGATCAGTTCCGCGGTGGCACGCCGCCTGATCCGGATGAAATTGCCCAGATCGTGCGTGGCCTTGTGGACGGCTCCATGACCGATGCGCAGGCGGGCGCTTTTGCCATGGCCGTGTGTTTGCATGGGCTGGGGGACGAAGGGCTTTTGGCCCTGACAACGCAAATGCGCGACAGCGGCACTGTGCTTGAATGGGGTCTTGATGGGCCGGTGATCGACAAACATTCAACGGGCGGCGTGGGGGATTGCACCTCGTTTTTGATCGCGCCCGCGCTTGCGGCTTGTGGCGCTTACGTTCCGATGATTTCAGGCCGCGGGCTTGGGCACACGGGCGGCACCCTTGATAAACTGGGATCCATCCCGGGTATCACCGCCGATATCGCGCCCGCGAAGTTTCGCAAAATAGTGGGCGAGGTCGGCTGCGCCATCGTCGCCGCAAGCACAGATGTGGCCCCCGCCGACAAACGGCTTTACGCGGTCCGTGACGTGACAGGCACGGTGAAAAGTACGGCCCTGATCACCGCGTCGATCTTGTCCAAAAAGCTTGCGGCCGGTCTTGATGCGCTGGTGCTCGATATCAAAATGGGCAGTGGCGCGTTCATGAAAACTGTGGCCGAGGCCGAAGTGCTGGCCAACGCTTTGGTCAGTGTGGCCAACGGCGCGGGATGCAAAACCACAGCCCTGATCACGGACATGAATCAACCGCTTGCCAAATCTATGGGCAACGCGCTGGAACTTTCCGAGGCCCTGCACTCCTTGACGGGCGACGGGGTTGATCATGATTTGCCCGACATGGCCGCCAATCTGGCAGGCTCTGTGTTGGCCAGCGCGGGCCTTGCCCAAGACGCCACCCAAGGGGCCGATCTGATCACGGATACATTCTATAATGGTAACGCGGCTGAGGTCTTTGGCCGCATGATCAGCGCCATGGGCGGGCCACATGATTTTGTCGATCGTTGGGAAGACCGGTTGCCAAGCGCACCTGTGATGCAAGAAGTTCTGCCGCCGCGCGGGGGCTTTGTCACCGCCATCGACGGCGAGGCATTGGGCCAGCTTGTCGTGCATCTTGGTGGCGGGCGCAAAACGATCGGTGGGCGGATCGATCACTCTGTTGGTCTGTCGGACATCGCGGCTTTGGGGGATCAGATCGACGCGGATGTGCCGCTGTGTATGTTGCATGCCCGTTCTGAGCATGACGCGGACGCCGCGACTAAGATCATCCGCGCGGCGATCACCCTTGGCGATGAGCCGACGGACCTGCCGCCGACCATTTACAAACGCGTCGGGCAGGGGGGCTAAACCATGGGGCGCGCGTTTTTGGTTGTGATGGATTCCGTTGGCTGTGGCGGCGCGCCTGATGCGGCGGCTTTTGGGGACGAAGGGGCGAATACCCTTGGTCACATCGCTGATGCCAGTGCAAACGGGCAAGCTGACGTGGGCCGGTCCGGTCCGCTCAACATTCCCAATTTACTATCCTTTGGCCTTGGTGCCGCTGTTGCCCAAGCCAGCGGTCACAACCGCCTTCTTGACGCGACCTCTGGCCCAATTGATGGCCTTTGGGGAAGTGCGACTGAACATAGCATCGGCAAAGATACCCCCTCAGGGCACTGGGAGTTGGCGGGCCTGCCGGTCCCGTTTGAGTGGCATTATTTCCCCCAAACTCCGGTGGCTTTCCCGCCTGAAATCTTGGAAGCTGTCGCGCGTATCGCGGGCACCGAAGGCTCTCTTGCCAATTGTCACGCCAGTGGCACAGGCGTGCTGGATGACTTTGGCCCGGAGCACCTTAGGACCGGCTGGCCCATCTGCTACACCTCCGTTGACAGCGTTTTCCAAATTGCCGTCCACGAGGAAATTTTCGGTCTTCAGCGGCTTTATGATTTGTGTGCCGAACTCGCACCAATGTTGCATAAAATTGGTATCGGGCGCGTTATTGCACGGCCATTTTTGGGTGCTGCGGGCGCATTTACGCGCACGCCCCACCGCCGCGATTTTGCTTTGCTGCCCCCCGAAGATGTCTTGATGGATTTTGCCATTGCCGAAGGCCGCGCAGTTCACGCCATGGGTAAAATTGGCGATATTTTCAGCATGCGCGGTATCACAGATTGCACCAAAGGGCCTGATGCAAAACTGATGGAAGATCTTATTAATTTGGCGGGCACAGCCCAAGACGGCGCATTTGTTTTTGCTAATTTCGTCGAGTTTGACAGCGAATACGGTCACCGCCGTGATGTGGCAGGATACGCGTGCCACCTTGAGTGGTTTGATGCACAATTGCCGCGCCTTTTGGCAAATCTTGCACCCGATGACCTGCTGTTGATCACTGCTGATCACGGCAATGACCCGACGTGGCGCGGCACCGATCATACCCGCGAACGAGTGCCTGTCGTGGGGCCCGCGTTGGCCAAATCTGGTGAGCTTGGCGCCATCAACTTTGCCGATGTAGGGGCCACGATCGCGGCCCATCTTGGCTTGAAACAATACGGAAAAGGGACACCCGCCATATGAAGAACCGCCCCAAGCTTGAGCTGCATTTGCACTTGGAAGGTGCCGCGTCGCCTGCGTTCATCAAGGGCCTCGCCGCTGAGAAAAAGCTCGATATCTCGGGTATTTTTGACGAGCGTGGCAATTACGCCTATGCGGATTTTGCGGGCTTTCTGGATGTCTACGAGGCGGCGACCCAAGCGCTCAAAACGCCCGAAGATTATGCGCGCCTCACGACGGCGGTGCTGCAGGATTGTGCCGAACATGGGGTTGTTTACGCTGAAACGTTCCTGTCGCCAGACTTCTGCGGGGGACGTGATGTGGGCGCGTGGCGTGAATACCTCGCCGCAATCCAAGAAGCCGCCGCCGAGATGGAGCCGCACATCACCTTGCGTGGCTGCGTCACTGCAATCCGCCATTTTGGACCCGAAAGATCACGTGAAACAGCCATTTGTGCAGCTGAAACCGCGGGTGACTTCATCACAGGGTTTGGCATTGCAGGGGCCGAAACTGTTGGCGCGCCGCGCGATTTTGCGTGGGCTTTTGACTGCGCGCGCGAAGCAGGGCTTGGCCTGACGGCGCACGCGGGTGAGTGGGGCGGTGCAGCGATGGTCCGCGACACCCTTGATCAATTGCCGGGGATTTCGCGCATCGGTCACGGGGTGCAAGCGATCAATGATCGGGCGCTTTGCGACCGGCTGATTGAGAATGACATCACCCTCGAGGTCTGTCCTGGTTCAAATGTGGCGCTTGGGGTCGTGCCGAGCTGGGCGGCACATCCTATTGAAAAGCTTCGCGCCAGAGGCGTCAAAGTGACGGTTAATACAGACGATCCGCCGTTCTTTCACACCACTATGACGAATGAATACGACCGGCTGGCCCACCACTTTGGCTGGGAGGACGAGATATTCTGCGAGGTTGAGCAAAACGCCCTTGAGGCGGCATTATGCTCTGCCGAAACCCGCGCCATCATTGCAAAAAGGCTTCAATCATGAACCAACACGTTACCCTTGTTGATCATCCTTTGGTTCAGCACAAACTGTCTATCATGCGCGACAAAGAGACCTCGACGGGGCAATTTCGGCAGTTGTTGCGCGAGATAAGTCAGTTTTTAGCTTACGAAATCACCCGTGAATTGCCCGTGGAAAATCAAGCAATCGAAACGCCCATGGGGCCAATGAATGCGCCAATGCTGCGCGGCAAAAAGCTGGCACTGATTTCGATTTTGCGGGCGGGAAACGGCCTTTTGGACGGTGTGCTTGAACTTGTACCTTCTGCACGGGTTGGCTTTGTAGGGCTCTACCGTGATGAGCAAACCCTTGGGCCTGTTGAATATTATTTCAAGGTGCCCCACGCGCTTGAGGAGCGACTGGTGATTGCAGTGGACCCTATGCTGGCCACCGGCAACTCATCTGTTGCAGCGATTGATCGTCTCAAACAAGCGGGGGCTAAGAACATTCGCTTCATGTGTCTGCTGGCCGCGCCCGAAGGCATCATTCGCATGCGGCAAGCCCATCCTGACGTGCACCTCGTGACCGCATCTGTGGATGAAAAACTCGACGAGCAGGGCTATATCGTCCCAGGTTTAGGGGACGCAGGAGACCGAATGTTCGGTACTAAGTAAAACCTTTGCCCTTTATTAATTAGGCGAAGTGGGGGATAAATAATAAAAGGACACAAAAACTATGATCGTTTCACGCTTTTTTCTGATTGACCTGATTTTTTGCGTGTTTTTCACCAGCATAGCTCGCGCAGAGCCGATGACAGGCTCGTTTGAAACGCTACCGTTGTTCAAGAAAGAAACAAGTAGTGCACATATAGCGATGCGGGCGAAAGCAGCTTGGCGACATAACGATACGGCGATGGTACCACAGTTAGACGGACACTTAAGTTTAGCCGAAATGCAAGCTCTGGAGGAGAAGAATTACGAAGCATCAATACTAACAGTTTTACAGCCTGGCTCTGACCTTGACAGTCTACCCAATGTTCAGCGCGACACCTATCGGTTAAGCACAACTGAGACTATAGAAACAGGTGATGACCTGGTCCGAGAAGCGGTAAGGTCTGTACAATTTGTTCAGGTTGGGACTTTTGGTGTGGAACGCAACGCTATTCAAGCCGCTAAAAAACTTGATGAATTAGGTTTGCCGACGAAGATTACGTTAGTGACGATAGCAGACAAAAAATATGAAGTGGTGCTAGCAGGACCGTTTAGGGATCAATCGGCCATACGCGCAGCCCTTCAAAGCGCGCGATCTGCGGGCTTTCGCGACGCATTTTTACTCAAGTAATTTACTGGTCACAGATCCCCTGCAGGGCCAGCCAATCGCGGTCGCTGAGTAACGGTGGATCACTTAGTTGTGCCGCATCGAGCAGTGGCTTTGTCTTCTCTCCGCTGGGATCAATCGCTGCTGCAAGATTTGTCGTTTCAAGGCCACGTAGCCGCATTTGATCCGCAAGCGCGCTCATTTCAACATCTTTTAAAGGCCTCTGGACAAGCGCTTGGGCATAGCCGCGTAGCACGTTTTGGGGCAGCTGTGCAGTGGTCAGCAATATCAACGTTTGGCTCAGACCCGCAAACTCAAGAAGCGAGCGTACAGGGTCTTGACCCACTTGGCGCAGACCTGCCGCCAGCATAAACCCAGCCAGCACTTCGGGGTCATCATGATCCTCAACCAGCGTCGCACTAAGCAGTAGTTTGCCGCCGGGCAACCATAAGCTGTCAGGTAGACCTGAGCGGTGAATTTGCGGCAGATCAACAGGCATCACAACTGGGGTGCTATCGGCCGTGCCACGAACGCGGTCCGTGACCATTTGCAGCGCGCGAGTACCTTCACGGCGGGTACACGCGGGTCCTGCCAGGCGGGTGATTTCGCGGCTCAACTCATGGCCAATTTCGGCGCGCTTGACCTGTGGTAGAACCCCAAGCGTGTGATCTACAACTGCGGGAGGCATCCAGAAGAAGACGATCCAGCCCAACAATGCCAAGCTGCCCGCCAACGTGGCGGCGCGCAGCCGCCCACGGTGCGGACGGGTCCGATCAATGGCTTTGCGCACTTTGTCGATTGCCTCGACCATGGTTTTGTCGTCGATCTCAACAAGCTCGATGCCGTCGGCATCGGGGCTATAGGTGACCACGCCATCTTTGTCGGACACTTTGCGCACGGCGGCCAGTGACCAATGGGACAAAACCCGTTCGGCTTTATCGGTAATAACAAGGGTGGAGTTGCCAAAAGACACGATCACCTCGCGGCGCTGCGCACCAGCGTCCGCGCGCCAAAGGCCCGTGCTTTCGAGCAATGCGTACTGTGGAAGGGCGGTCATCTGACGCTTTATCTCCGTCAACTTGCTCGGAACAATGTATAGGTCAGATGCCGTACAGCCGCAATTACACTCAGAGGGATTTTGCCACTGTGCGTAATTCAAACTTCTGGATTTTGCCCGTTGAGGTTTTTGGCAGCTCTTGGAAAATCACGCGCTTGGGCGTTTTGAAGCCCGCCAAATGCGCGCGGCAAAAGGCTATGATCTCGGCCTCGGTCGGGGTTGCGCCGTCTTTCAATTCAACAAATGCGCAGGGAACCTCGCCCCATTTTTCATCGGGCTTGGCGACCACGGCGCATAGGTTCACGGCCGCGTGGTTCATCAACGCGCCTTCGACCTCAACAGAGCTGATGTTTTCGCCGCCTGAAATGATGATATCCTTGGCGCGGTCAGCGATTTGAATGAACCCGTCGGGGTGGTGCAGGGCAATGTCGCCGCTGTGGAAATACCCGCCCGCAAAGGCCTCGGCGGTGGCTTCCAGATTTTTCAGATACCCCTTCATCACGCAGTTGCCGCGCAGCATGATCTCGCCGGTTGTGGTGCCGTCGCGCGGGATGTCGTTGCCGCTGTCGTCCCACACGGCGACGGGCTCCATCATCGGAAAGGCAACCCCTTGGCGCGCAGCGATGCTGGCCGCCTTGTCTTGGGGCAGCGCATCCCATGCGGGGTCCCAAACGCATTCGGTGACGTGGCCATATGTTTCGGTCAGCCCGTAGACTTGTTGCACGTCAAAGCCCAGTTTGGTGATGGCTGCCAACGTGGCGGGGGCGGGCGGCGCGCCTGCGGTAAAGACCTTGACCGTGTGATCAAACCTGCGCCGCGCCTTATCTGGTGCGTTTACGATCATGTTCAACACAATCGGTGCGCCGCCAAAATGGGTCACACCGGCGGCAACGGCGTCATAAATGGCCTGGGGTGTCACATCGCGGCAGCAGTGGATCGTACCGCCCAGCATTGGCATCATCCACGCGTGGTTCCAGCCATTACAGTGAAACATCGGCACGATCGCCAGGTACTGCGGGCGTAGCGGCATTTGCCACGCAACCGGTGTGCCCATGGTCATCAGATACGCGCCGCGGTGATGATAGACCACGCCTTTGGGCCGCCCTGTGGTGCCAGAGGTGTAATTCAGCGCAAGGCTTTCCCATTCGTCTTCGGGCATCATCCACGTGAACGATGCATCGCCTGTGGCCAGAAAATCTTCGTATGTTTGGTGCGCGCCGGTGGCTGTGATGCCCGCAACAGCGTCCGGCACTTCGATCAACAGAGGCGCGGGGCCGTCCATCCGTTCAATCGCTTGCAATGCCAGTGGCATGAACTGGGTGTCGACCAAAGCGGCCTTGGCCTCGCCGTGATCAAAGATGTAGGCCACGGTATCGGGATCAAGGCGGGTGTTGATGGTGTTCAAAACCGCGCTGCACGCGGGCACGCCAAACGCTGCCTCGCATTGGGCTGGTGTGTTTGGCAGCAGCGTCGCCACCACGTCGCCACTTTGCACACCGATGCCTTTTAGCGCGCTGGCCAATTGTGAACAGCGGGCGTGGTACTTCGCATAGGTGGCCTTATGGTCACCATAAATCACCGCGGTGGTTTGGGCGAACACATCAGCCGCACGGCGCAAATGGGACAGCGGCGTTAGGGGTACGTAATTGGCGGGTGTTTTGTCTAAACCCGTCTCATCGTTCATCCAGCCCATTGCGCCCTCCCAAGCAGTTCATCTCCCAACGCACGCCTTGTCGTAGACGCCCCGTATATCGTTCACTATGGCGCTTGCGCGGCTAGAGGCAAGCGGTCAATGATGCGCAAATGAGCAGCACACCTTCCAATAACACCGCCGCGATCGGCTGGATGATGACGGCGATGGTCATTTTGGGCATCGTCGATAACCTTGTGCCCTACATTGTGGACGACATCAGCCTTTGGCAATTCCATACCCTGCGCAGCATTGTTGCACTGGCGACAGTGGTGATTTTGGGGGTGGTTTTTGGGCTGAACTTACGCCCAAAGCGGCTTTGGGCCGTGTTGGGGCGTTCACTGTTTTTGGCCATTGCGATGATTTTGTATTTCGGCTGCCTTGGCTTTTTCCCGATTTCAGCTGCTGCGGCGGGGCTGTTCACTGCGCCCGTTTTGGTGGTGTTCATCGAGGCTGTCTGGTCACGCACGCCCATCGGTCCTGTACGGTTGGTGACGGCTGTTGTGGGGTTGTGCGGGGCGCTGATGGTGCTGAAGCCGGATGTGGGCGGGCTTGGCTGGCCCAATCTGGTGCCCATCTTGGCAGGCGTGTTTTACGCCACGGGCAACGTTGCCACCCGCAAATGGTGCGAGGGCGAAACCTCGTGGGTGCTGACATGGAGCTACATGGCGTGGGTTTTGTTGATCGCTGCATTCGTATCACTGTACCTGCAGGCCAACCCGGGCGAGGGGTTCTTGGGCCGCGCGTGGGTTTGGCCCACGGCGCTGTCATGGTGGATCATTCTGGTGCAGGCAGTGGTGTCCGTTGGGGCGATTGCGTGCCTGATGAAGGCGTATTTGACGGGGGACGCGCCGATCGTTTCGGTTTTTGAATACACGCTGCTGATCTTTGCCTCGGTCACGGCCTACATTCTGTTTGGCACGGTCGTCAGCCTGATCGGGTTGCTGGGGATGGTGGTCATCATCGGCTCTGGTGTGGTTGTGGCGTGGCGGGTGCAACGCGCCGAGCGGCTTGATCGCAATGAGCGACCTAAGCAGTCTGAGTTACCCGAGCATCTTGCCCCATGATCTATAGCAAGGGCCGCAACTACCTGCTGACCCATGCGCCCAAGACGGGGGGCGCGGCCCTAATGCTGGCGCTTGAGGCGCGGGCGATGGCGGATGATATTATTGTGGGTGATACCCCAAAAGGCAAAGCGCGGGCAAAGCGGCAAAAGAGCCTTTAGACGGCGGGGCGGCTTTGGAAACACGCGACCCGCGCGGATTTGGCTAGCTTGGTTGAAGGCGCGCCATTTGCGGTAAGTTTGGTGCGTAATCCGTGGGACCGCGTGGTGAGTTATTATCACTGGCTGCGCGCCCAAAAATTCACCCACCGCGCCGTGGCTCTTGCCAAAGATGAAACGTTCGAGGCGTTTGTTTTGACGCCGTGGTTGCAAGACAGCCTGCGTGCGCATCCCTATGCCCATTACGTCACGGATGAGACCGGTGTGGAGCAGTGCGATGCGTTCATCCGCCTTGAGCATCTGAACGATGATCTTGCCCCGTTTGAGGCGCATCTAGGGTTCAAGCTTGAGGTCGGGCGTGCCAATGCGTCACAGCGCGACGCAGACTACCGCGGCTATTTCAGCGACATGACCCGCGATGTGATTGCCGATGTCTGTGCCCAAGATATTGCGCGGTTTGGCTACGTATTTTGATGCACAAATATCCCCGCTGGCCCAATGAAAGGCCGCGAGGGGGACAGCAGTGCAGGGCACCTCGGTCCGTATGTCGCTAGAGGGGGCTCGGGCATGTTTGTTGGGTTTTGCGGTAAAACGAGGCCGTAAAAGAGGCAGCGCTGCCGTTGGTATGATCCGGTTGGGGGTGTAAGGCCCGCGCGGTATCAGGGTCGATATGCGGTGTGTCAAACCGCAACAATTCAGGACGTCCTGAGCGGAGTCTAGCGCGGGGGCGTTAACGGCGTCTTAGACCACCGTGCGGTGCACGCCCCCGCTAATAAGTTACAGTGCGAATGGCTTTCTAGGCGGCAGGGGCAAAGCGGCCGTAAAAGCTTTGTCCCTTGTCGGCCATCTCACGCAAAAGCGCAGGGGTCGCAAAGCGTGCCCCGAACTTTTCGCTAAGCGCATCACAGCTTTCTGCCGCATAGGGCGCGCCGATGATATCAAGCCACGACAACGGCCCGCCAGACCACGGCGCAAAGCCCCAGCCAAGGATCGCGCCCACGTCACCTTCGCGAATGTCCATCAGAACACCGTCCTCAAGGGCGCGCACGGCCTCAAGGGTTTGGGCAAACATCAGGCGGTGCTGGACCTCGATGATGTCAGGCTGTGCGTCGCTTGTGGGGTATTTGGAAGCAAGACCGTCCCACAGCAATCCGCGCTTGCCTTTGTCGTCATAGGCGTAAAAGCCCGCGTTGGCTTTGCGGCCTAAACGTCCCTCATCAGCCATCCAAAACAGCACTTCGTCCACGGCGCCGTTGGGGTATGCGTCGCCCATGGCGGCTTTGGTTGCTTTGGCAATTTTCAAACCCAGATCGACAGATGTTTCATCGACCAACTGCAGCGGGCCAAGGGGCATGCCCAATTGTTTGGCTGCATTTTCGATCAGGGCTGGTTGTACACCTTCGGCGACCATGCGGATGCCTTCGTTGATGTAGGGAATGATACAGCGGTTGGCGTAGAAAAAGCGCGCATCATTAACGACGATCGGGGTCTTTTTGATCTGACGCACAAAGTCGAGCGCCTTGGCCGTGGCGCGATCACCAGTTTGCGCGCCTTTGATGATTTCCACCAACAACATTTTGTCGACAGGTGAGAAAAAGTGGATGCCGATGAATTGATCTGGGCGTGCACTGGCTTTGGCCAACTCAGAAATAGGCAAGGTCGAGGTGTTGGTGGCAAAGATGCACTCTGCGTCCACGACGGCTTCAACTTTCTTGGTGACTTCTGCTTTGATCGCCACGTCCTCAAAGACCGCCTCAACGATCAGATCACAGCCCGCAAGGGCGTTGTAATCTGTGGTTGCGGTGATCTGCGCCAGCACGGCTTCTTTCTTTTCGGGCGTGGCTTTTTTGCGCGCGATGCCTTTGTCCATGTAGCTGGCGGTGTAGTCTTTGCCCCTGTCCGTAGCCTCTTGGCTTTGGTCCAGCAAAACCACCTCGATGCCCGCAAGGGCGGAGACAAGTGCGATGCCCGCGCCCATCATGCCAGCCCCCAGAACGCCGACTTTGCGCACGGATTGGTCACTGACTTCCGCCGGACGCACAGCACCTTTTTCAAGCGCTTCTTTGTTGATGAAAAGCGAACGGATCATGGCAGAAGACGATGGGTTCATCAGCACATTGGTGAACCAGCGCGCCTCAATTTTGATGGCTGTATCAAAGGGCACCAACGCGCCTTCATAGACTGCCGACAAAAGCGCCTTGGCCGCAGGAAATGCGCCTTGGGTTTTGCCGTTCACTATCGCCGAGGCACCCACATAGGTCATGAAACCCGCAGGATGGTAGGGCGCGCCGCCGGGCATTTTGTAGCCCTTTTCATCCCATGGTTTGACGATCTTTGGCTCGGACAGTACCCATTCTTTGGCGGCTGCAACGGGATCATCCGCGATCTCGTCGATGAGGCCGGCCGCTTTGGCGCGCGCAGGGTCGCTTAGCTTGCCTTCCAGCAGAAATGGCGAAGCACCCATGGCGCCCATCTTGCGCACAAGCCGCGTGGTGCCGCCCATGCCGGGGAAGATGCCAACCATGATTTCAGGCAGGCCGATTTTGGCTTTGGGGTTGGGGGCTGCAAAAATGCGGTGGCACGCAAGGGGCAGTTCAAACCCGATACCAAGAGCTGTGCCGGGCAGGGCCGCCGCGATTGGCTTGCCGCCTTTGTTAGTTTTGGGGTCCATGCCTGCGCGCTCAATCTTGCGCAAAATAGCATGGGTGGCCATGAGACCGTCCATCAGACCGCGCGCAGGTGCGTCTCCGGCCATCTCTTTCATCTTGGAAATGATGTTCAAATCCATACCGCCCGCAAACGAGCCGGGTTTGCCAGAGGTCAGCACAGCGCCTTTGATGGCATCATCGGCCAGCACTTGGTCAATGAGCGCGTCAAGGTCGTCAAAGCCCTGTTGGTTCATCACGTTCATGGATTTGCCAACGGTGTCCCACACGATTGTGGCCACGCCGTCTGCGTCGATGTTCATAGAAAAGTCAGACATATCAATGGCTCCTTACACGCGTTCGATGATTGTTGCGGCACCCATGCCCGAGGCGATGCACAAAGTGGCCAAGCCAACTTCTTTGTCCGCACGCTCCATCTCATCAAGCAAAGTGCCGATGATGATTGCGCCGGTCGCCCCAAGGGGGTGCCCCATGGCGATAGACCCGCCGTTCACGTTGACCACGCTATCGTCCACATCAAAGGCCTGCATAAAGCGCAGCACGACCGAGGCGAATGCTTCGTTTACCTCAAACAGATCGATGTCTTTGATTGCAATGCCTGCATCCGCAAGGATCTTTTCAGTAACGGGCACAGGGCCGGTCAGCATGATGGTGGGGTCGGTGCCAATTTTGGCCGTCTGACGGATGCGCGCGCGCGGCTTCAGCCCGTGCTTTTCGCCAAATGCCTTTGAGCCGATCAGAACGCCCGCGGCACCATCAACGATGCCTGACGAGTTGCCCGCATGGTGGATGTGGTTGATCTTTTCGAGGTGCGGGTACTTCAGTAGCGCAACTTTATCAAAGCCGGGCATGACCTCGCCCATGGCCTGAAACGCGGGGTTCAAACCGCCCAGTGACTGCATATCCGTTTGGGGGCGCATGTATTCATCATGGGCCAGAATATCGAGACCGTTTTGATCGCGCACGGTGATCATGGAATTGGCGAAACGGTTGTCATCCCACGCGGCTTTGGCGCGTTGTTGGGATTTCACGGCCAGCTCATCCGCATCGGTGCGGCTGAAGCCGTATTCAGTGGCGATAATATCGGCAGAAATGCCTTGGGGGACAAAATACGTGTCCATCGCAACAGATGGATCAACGGCGATAGCCGCCCCGTCACTGCCCATGGCAACGCGGCCCATCATCTCAACGCCGCCTGCGATATACGCGTCACCAGCCCCGCCTTTGATCTGGTTGGCAGCAAGGTTCACTGCTTCCATGCCAGAGGCGCAAAAGCGGTTGATCGCAAGACCGGGGATTGACTGATCAAGGTCCGAAGCCAGCACGGCCGTGCGTGCAAGACAGCCACCCTGTTCCATGACTTGGGTCACGTTGCCCCAGATCACGTCTTCAACGGCGTGACCGTTTAGATCGTTGCGCGACTTCAGTGCATTGAGGATTTGGGCAGACAGGCGCACGGATGTGACTTCGTGCAGCGAGCCGTCTTTGCGGCCCTTTCCGCGCGGGGTGCGAACAGCGTCATAAATATAGGCTTCAGACATGAGGGTAGTCTCCTTGTTGGGCGGGGTCAGCGGGCAAATTGTGCCCCGTCAAATCGTGAAGGTGGGGCAGGGGATGCCGGCGGGATATGAGTATTTGGCCCAAAGCGAAGCATAATCTGCTTGGCTGTTATTTGGGCTTAACCAAGAGGTGCTAAAGCTTGCGGCGCGGTACAGGCTGGAGAGCCGATGACCGTCCGAAGGGAAGTCCCCAACGTGTGCTGCAGCGCGCATTGGGGCTTCCACTTCCCTTTGGTTGAAATACTCAAATCCTGACATCTGCTGCTCCGGCAAGGGGTGGTTCAGAACTGTTCGGCTTCAAGGGCCATGACAGTGTCCGCACCGCTTTCGATACGTGCCAAGTGGGTTGCTGTGGTCGGCAAGCATCGCACCATGTAATATTTACCAGTGGCGATTTTGGCCTCGTAAAAACTTGTGTCTGAGGCGCCAGCATCCAGAGCCGCATAGGCCGCTTTGCCCATCTTGGCCCAGACCAGACCCATGCACACCTGACCGAACAAGTGCATGAAGTCATAGCTTCCTGACAGTGCGTTATTGGGGTTTTTCATCCCGTTTTGCATGAAATACATCCCCGCCGCCTGCAAGTCTTTTGATGCGTTTTTCAGGGGTGTCAGGAAGTGGGTGTTCAGCGCCTCGTGCTCGGCGTTGTCTTTGATGAAGGAATTCACCAACTCGAAGAACGCCATAACGGTTTTACCACCGTTCAGCCCAAGTTTGCGTCCCACCAGATCAAGGGACTGCACGCCGTTGGTGCCTTCATAGATCATGGTGATGCGCGCATCGCGTACAAACTGCTCAAGGCCCCATTCGCGGGTGAAACCGCTGCCGCCAAGGGTTTGTTGCGCGTTGACGGCGGTTTCAAACCCTTTGTCGGTCAGGAACCCTTTGATGATGGGGGTCAACAGCGAGATCATCGCCTCGGCCTCGGCATCATCCTCGCGCACGGCTTGGTCAATCATCGTAGCGCCCCAGAACGTGAACGCGCGCGCGCCCTCAACAAAGGCCTTTTGCTCCATCAAGTTGCGGCGCACATCAGGGTGAACAATGATTGGGTCTGCGGGCTTTTCAGGCGCTTTGGCACCTGTGACATCGCGGCCCTGAAGACGGTCTTGGGCAAAAGCTGCAGCGTTTTGGTAGGCCACAACACCCTGCGCATATCCTTGCAGGCCGACGCCGATGCGCGCTTCGTTCATCATGGTGAACATTGCGCGCATGCCTTTGTTTTTCTCACCAATCAGATAGCCAGTCGCCCCATCATAGTTCATCACGCAGGTGGCATTGCCGTGGATACCCATTTTCTTTTCCAGCCCGCCGCAAGACAGATCATTGCGCGCGCCCAAGCTGCCATCTTCATTGACCAAAAACTTTGGCACGATGAACAAAGACACGCCTTTGATGTCATCCGGCTCGCCCGGAATTTTGGCCAGAACCAGATGCACGATGTTGTCGACCATGTCGTGCTCACCGGCTGAAATCCAAATCTTTTGACCGCTAATTTTGTAGCTTCCGTCCTCTTGGGGGGCGGCTTTGGTGCGCATTAGGCCAAGGTCTGTACCGCAGTGGGGTTCGGTCAGGTTCATGGTACCGCCCCATTTGCCCGCGATCATGTTAGGCAGATAGGTTTGTTTTTGCGCATCCGTGCCATGCGCCACAATCGCTGACATCGCCCCGTGGGCCAAGCCTTGGTACATGTTGAACGCCATGTTGGCAGAGCTGAACATCTCACCAACGGCGGTTTGCACAATGTAAGGCATGCCTTGGCCGCCGTATTCCCCGGGCATATCAAGGCCCATCCATCCACCTTTGGCCACGGTTTCGAACGCTTCTTTGAACCCGTCAGGGGTGCGCACAACGCCGTTTTCAAGGGTGCAGCCTTGCTCATCGCCAACGGGGTTCAGTGGGGCTGTGACGTCCATCGCCAGTTTGCCTGCTTCTTCCAGAACAGCGCTGGTGAAATCCGCATCAAGGTCGGCGTAGCCACGTGTGCTAAGCTCAGAAATGCGCAGTGTCTCGTGCAGCACAAACGCCATGTCTTTGGTGGGGGCGGTGTAATGGGGCATAACGGATCTCTCCCTGATCGGTACTTTTTAGTTAGGCGTGTCGTTTGCGTTGCGGGCGATAATTTCGGCCCCCCACGCAAGTTGTTCTTTGAGGTCTTCGATCGCCTCGGTCAGTTCATCGCGCTGGGCGATCATTGCGTTCAGGCGGTCTTGGGCAATCTGGTAGGTGCGCTTGAGCTGGGTCTGCTGCTGGTCGCCCATGTCATACAGATCAAGCAACTGGCGGATGTCCTCAAGGCTAAACCCAAAGCGTTTGCCACGCAAAATCAGCTTCAGCCGCGCGCGGTCACGTTTGGCGAAAAGGCGGCGCTGGCCTTCGCGGATCGGGAACAGCAGTTCCTTGGCCTCATAAAAGCGCAACGTTCGGGCGGTGACGTCGAATGCCTCGCACATTTCACGGATGCTCATCATGCGGTCCGTGACGAAAAGATCATCTGGCGTGGTGACGCCCGTAGAGGTGTGCGCCAACGTGGTTTGGGGGGTGTCTACATGTGTCATGCTCAAGTGCTAGCAAACAGTTAACGTTAACGTAAATGTAACGCCGCGTCACTTTTCGTAAGGTAAACAACTCGTGAATCAAACGTGAATAGTTAACCGATTTCCATGGCCACAAGCGCCCTGAAATCAGTAAAAAATCGCTGTGTTTATTGGGATTTTGTCGTGGCCACGCAGATCCGCTTAGGACGACAGCTCATCTGCTGTGAGATCGCGCAGGCGGCGCAATTCTTCGGTGGTTTCAACCAATTGGCGCTGCTGTTCTTCCAGTTCGGCCAGTTGCACATCGGCCAACTCAACCCATGCGCGCATCTGAGTCTCTGTGCCCTCATGATCATAGATCAAAAGCCACTGACGGATATCTTCAAGCGGGAAACCAAAGCGGCGACCGCGCAAAATAAGCGTCATGCGGGCACATTCACGGGTACTGTAAAAACGCGCACGGCCTTCTTTTCGGGGGGTCAGAAGTTCAATGTATTCGTAATAGCGCAGGGTGCGTGGCGTGACGTCAAACCGGGTACACATCTCTTTGAAGTTGAGGTCTTCGGACATGTTCACGGGGCAAATACTCCTGAAAAGCTATGCTGACTTTACGGCAAGTCGGGGGCGTCTTGCAACCGCTTCGCCAGTGGCGCATCACGAAATAGACTTGCACAAGGTGTTTGGCAGGTGAATGTTACATGAGCGTGGGTCTGCATAATTTTGTGCCCGCTGCGCCGCGCTTTATCATGCGCACTGACGGAGAACCGCTAAGATGACCACCCCTGAAAATGCTGACCGCCAAGCGCGGATTGCTGCGCAATTTATCGCGGCGATTCCATATTCGACTGCCTTGGGTATGCAGGTGCAAAGCGTGTCTGGAGGGGTCGCCGAAATCACCATGCCATATGACAAAAAACTGGTGGGGGACCCTGCTACAGGGGTGATCCACGGGGGTGCCGTGTCGGCGTTGATGGATACGTGCGGTGGGGCTGCGGTGCTGTGCCACGACGCAGGGCCCATTGGGACGGCGACCATTGATTTGCGCATCGATTACATGCGCGCGGCCACGCCAGGTCAGACTATTATAGCGCGGGCGGAATGCTATCACGTCACGCGGTCTGTCGCGTTCGTGCGGGCCACGGCGATGGATGAAGACACGGGCCGACCAGTGGCCACGGCAACTGGTGCCTTTACGGTGGAGTTTGCGAAATGAGCGCGTCTGACAAAAACACCCGCCCCGCGCCCGAACCGGTTCAGGTGGTCCAACAGCGTCGTGACCGCGCGCTTCAGGCGTTGGTGTCGGGCATTCCCTATGTGCAGTTTTTGGGCATTGAATTTGACCGGCGCGGTGATGAGCTGACGGCGACGCTGCGTTATGATCCCAAGTTGATTGGCAAGCCGCTTTTGCCTGCTATTCACGGCGGGGCTACGGCGGCTTTTCTGGAAACAGCGGCGATCATTGAGCTGGGCTGGGCGCGGGTCTGGAGCGACGTGGAAAGCGGTGCGCTGGACGTTGAGACGATGACGCCCGAGAGCCTGCCGCGCTTGCCCAAGACGATTGATTTTACTGTGGATTACCTGCGTTCGGGCTTGCCCCGAGATGCCTATGCACGGGCGCGGATCAACCGGTCGGGGCGGCGGTTTGCCTCTGTGCATGTTGAGGCGTGGCAAGACAACCGCAGCAAGCTTTTCGCCCAAGGGACGGGGCATTTCGTGATGCCAGAGCAAAATGATGGTGCGGATGCAGCCCCGCGTGATCGCGGGTGAGTACCCAAGCGCCTGATCGCAAAACTCAGCGCCCCGAGGATGCAGCCGCGGTTCCTTTGACCCATAAACGTGTGCTGCACATCGCGCTGCCGATTGTGTTGTCCAACGCCACGGTGCCGATTTTGGGCGCTGTTGATACGGGCGTTGTAGGACAAATTGGTGATCCTGTGCCCATCGGCGCGGTGGGGATCGGCGCGATTATTCTGAGTGCGATTTACTGGGTTTTCGGGTTCTTGCGCATGGGCACAGCGGGTCTGACGGCACAGGCCGCCGGTGCACGCGACGAAGGCGAGATGGCGGCGCTGCTCTCGCGGGCTATGCTGATCGGGATTGGGGTCGGCATGGTGATTATTGCCGCCCAAGTGGTCCTTTTTGCAGGGGCGTTCATGATTTCGCCCGCCAGTCCGCAGGTTGAGGGCTTGGCCCGCGAATACATGAGCATCCGTGTCTGGTCCGCGCCTGCGGCCATCGCGCTTTACGGCATTACCGGTTGGTTGGTGGGGCGCGAAAACACCATGGGCGTGTTTGCCATTCAGCTGTTGGTGAACCTTGCTAATATGGGGTTAAGCGTGCTGTTGGGGCTGAAACTTGGTTGGGGGGTAAGCGGCGTGGCGTGGGCCACGGTGATTGCCGAGTGGTCCGGTCTGGCCTTTGGGCTGTGGCTGTGCCGCGGGGTGTTTTTGGGGCCCTATTGGCGCAGCGTGGCGCGGGTTTTTGATAAAGCGCGCTTGGTCAATATGATGTCCGTCAACACAGATATTATGATCCGGTCCGTGTTGTTGCAGGCAATTTTCGTATCTTTTCTGTTTTTCGGATCGGGAATGGGCGATGTGGATTTGGCCGCGAACCAAATCCTGTTGCAGTTTTTATATGTGACGGCCTACGCCATGGACGGGTTTGCGTTTGCCGCCGAGGCGATCGTGGGCCGTGCGATGGGCGCGCGCGATCCGGCGCGGTTGCGGCGTGGGGCCGTTTTGACAAGTGGATGGGGTTTGGGCATTTGCGCGGTGTTGGCGCTGGCCTTTGCGCTGGCTGGTGGGGCAGTGATTGATGTGATGACCACGGCGCCCGATGTGCGCGCGGCGGCGCGGGAGTATCTGCCCTACATGGTTGCCGCCCCCCTGCTTGGGGCCGCGTCATGGATGTTGGACGGCATTTTCATCGGGGCCACCCGCAGCCGCGATATGCGCAACATGATGCTGGTCTCGGCGCTGATTTATTTTGCCGGTGCGGTGGTATTGTTGCCGACCCTTGGCAATCACGGCTTGTGGCTGTGTTTACTGCTGAGTTTTGTGGCGCGCGGCATTACGTTGGGTCTTAGGTATCTGGCCCTTGAACGGGCCGCGGCGCGCTGATCAAAGCCAGCGGTCGCGGTCCGTGCCAACAGCGTCTTTGACGTTGTCGAACCCGTCTTGGCGCAAAAGCGTATCCACCCCATTTGCAAGGTCACGGACCAACGAAAGGCCGCCGTAAACCAACCCTGAATAGAGCTGCACCGCGGAGGCGCCCGCTTTGATTTTGGCATAGGCCTGTGCTGGTGTCGCCACGCCGCCCACACCAATAAGCGGGATATCCGTAAGCCCAGAGAGTCGCGCCAAAACACGCGTCGACATCTCGAAGAGGGGTTGGCCTGACAGCCCGCCAGCTTCATTTGCATGTGCCGAATTTAGCCCGTTGCGGCGCAGGGTGGTGTTGGTGGCGATGATTGCATTAAGGCCCGCGTCATTTGCCACGTCCGCTACATCCGCAATGTCTGCATCGCTGAGGTCCGGCGCAATTTTGAGGAACACGGGCGTTGTGCCACGCACCGCCATTACGCCCGCCAGCAATTCGGCGAGGGCCGCTTTGCCTTGCAGGTCACGCAGCTTTTCGGTGTTGGGGCTTGAGACGTTCACGGTGGCAAAATCAACCACGTCGTGGACCCGCTCCATCACGGTAGCGAAATCTGCTGCGCGGTCTGTGCTGTCTTTGTTGGCGCCAAGGTTTAGGCCCACGGGGATCGCGCCATCTGTTGTGGTTTTGCGCGCGGCCAGTCGGGTTGCGATGGCGTCCATGCCGTCATTGTTAAAGCCAAAACGATTGATTACCGCAGCATCTTCGGTCAGCCGGAACAGGCGGGGTTTGGGGTTGCCAGGCTGGGGGCGGGGCGTCGCGGCACCCACTTCCAAAAAGCCGAAACCCGCCTGCTGAAGCTTGCCAATGGCTTGCGCGTTTTTGTCAAAACCCGCGGCAAGGCCGATGGGGTTGGCAATGTTTATGCCCGCAATTTGAGTTGCCAGCCGCGCGTTCGTGACAGGGCCGGGCGTTGGGGCGAGGCCTGCGTTGAGTGCTTTCAGCGACAATCCGTGAGCGGTTTCAGGATCAAAGCTGCGCAGAACGCGCATGCCAACGGTTTCGATGATGGTTTCGATAGTGCTCATGTCATATCCGCCGGAAAACGATGTTGCGCGCCGTCCCATGGCAGGGGCACGGCCCATTTTGCCTCGTCCAGATGAAGGTCGCGGTACAGGTGGGGGAAAAGATCACCGCCGCGTGAGGGCTCCCACTTTAGCGCGTCACCCAAGTTGTCTGCGTCATAGGCCAGCAGCCACAGGTCTTCGACACCTGCAAACCATTTGGACGCGGTCTCGCCTGCCTGTGCAGCGGTTGAGAAGTGGACATAGCCATCGGCGACATCAATCGGCGCGCCTTGGGTCTGGCCCGCGTCTTGGAGGGCGGCCCATTCATCTGACCGCAGGATTTTATAGATCAACATGGGGCTTCAAGTGCCGCCGAAATGTGCAGCCGTCAAGCATCTGTTACGTTATTGGGCCATGAAGTGCCCATGGTGGGCGATGCCTACTGGACACAATTCAACGGGTGCACCACGCTTGCGCTGTCTGACACAGGGGATTCCACATGATTAATCGTCTGCTTACTTCTGTCGCTGCTTTGGCGGTGAGTGCGGGGGCTGCTGCCGCTGACTATTCACTGACCATTTTGCACACAAACGACTTTCACGCACGCTTTGAGCCGATCAGCAAATACGATGGTCCGTGCTCGGCGGAAGATAACACCGAAGGCAAGTGTTTTGGTGGCTCTGCCCGTTTGGTGATAGCCGTTGAAGACGCACGTGCGCGCAGCAACAACTCTATTCTTGTGGATGGCGGCGATCAGTTTCAGGGCTCACTCTTTTATACGTATTATAAAGGCAAAGTTGCCGCCGAGATGATGAACAAAATGGGCTATGACGGGATGACCGTTGGCAACCACGAGTTTGACGATGGCCCAGAAGTGCTGCGCGGGTTCATGGATGCGGTGGATTTCCCGGTCTTGATGTCAAACGCGGACTTTTCGGCAGAGCCTGCTTTGGCGGATAAATTGCTGAAATCCACAGTGATTGAACGCGGCGGTGAGAAGATTGGCATGATCGGTCTGACCCCAGAAGACACAGACGAGCTGGCCTCACCAGGCCCGAACATCAGCTTCAGTGACCCAGTTGCTGCCGTACAAGGTGAAGTGGACCGTCTAAGCGCGCAAGGTATCAACAAGATTGTTGTGCTGTCACACTCTGGCTTTGATGTGGACAAACGCGTCGCTGCAAACGTGACGGGTGTTGACGTGATCGTGGGCGGACACTCAAACACGCTGCTGTCAAACACCCAAGAGCGCGCGGTCGACGTTTATCCCGTGATGGTTGGCGATACAGCTATTGTGCAAGCCTATGCTTACGGCAAGTTTTTAGGCGAATTGAACGTGACTTTCGACGATGCGGGCGTGATCACCCAAGCCGTGGGTGAGCCGATCATCACATCGTCTGAGGTGGGTGAAGACGCGGGTACTGTGGCACGCATTGCCGAGTTGGCTGCACCTCTTGATGAAATCCGTCAGAAAGTTGTGGCCAGTGCCGTAGCCCCGATTGAAGGCGACCGTGCGGTGTGCCGCGTGATGGAATGTGCCATGGGCAACTTGGTGGCGGACGCCATGCTTGAGCGCGTTGCAGACCAAGGTGTGACAATCGCGATTGCAAACTCTGGCGGTTTGCGGGCCAGCATCGATGCAGGCGAAGTGACAATGGGCGAGGTCTTCACTGTGCTGCCGTTCCAAAACACGTTGTCGACGTTCCAGATTGATGGCGCGGGTGTCATTGCGGCACTTGAAAACGGTGTGAGCCAGATTGAAGAAGTAAAAGGCCGCTTTCCACAGGTTGCGGGCTTGAAGTTCACATTCGATCCCACAGTGGCACCAAATGAAGGTCGCATCCAAGATGTGATGGTGCAAAGCGCATCGGGTTTTGCGGCGATTGATCCAGTGGCAACATATTCGGTTGTGACGAACAACTATGTCCGCAACGGTGGTGACGGCTACAAAATGTTCGCAGGCGATGATAAAAATGCCTACGACTTTGGGCCAGACCTTGCGGATGTTGTTGCGGAATACCTCGCAAAATCAGGGCCCTATGCGCCATACACAGATGGCCGTATTGCGGTAAAGTAGCCTGCGGCATCAATGTCTAATCACGGCGCGTAGGGGTTCCTGCGCGCCGTTTTTGTTTGAATTTGATGGTGATTTTTTGAGTAATTGGGTGGGGGACACACGGCGTTCGTATGCCCCCCTTATGAACGTGACCAGCACTAATTAGTTAATAAATTATGTAGAAAGTCAGTCCACTTTTAGTATCTAATTGCGACCAAGTAAAAATACGATGAATCTAGCGTACGAATTGTGAAATATTTGCATATTCAATCGATTGGACACATGCAGGTGGGGTGATTAGCGGGATATCGGGTCTGTATGAGCACATCACCTACAACCGCTTGACGATGGTCGCGCACTGACTTATTCGAATAGCAGTGCGGGTGTTGTGTAATGGTAAGACCTCAGCCTTCCAAGCTGATGATACGGGTTCGATTCCCGTCACCCGCTCCAATCTTACCCTCTTAGATTTCGGACTGTGTGTCGCAGGGCACGGCTGTTGCTTGGCTTGCTCCTGTGCGGGGGGAGGGCTATAGCGATCTCGCACTGATAATTGAGGCCCCATGGCGCGTTCCAAAACTACCCCGCCCATCACAACCGACGAAGAACGCGCCAAGTCGAAGGACTTTGGGGCGCTGCGTGGTTTGGTACCGTTCATAAAACCGTACATGGCGCTTTTGGTGGCGGCGGTTTTTGCGCTAATCTCGACGGCGGCGATCAGTTTGGTGTTGCCGCTGGCGGTGCGCCGGGTGGTGGATAACTTCAACACTGGTGACGCGAAAATCCTTGATCAGTATTTCTTGGCGGCATTGGTCGTGGCGGGGCTTTTGGCGTTGGGCACGGGGCTGCGGTTTTATCTTGTCACCCGTCTCGGCGAGCGGGTCGTGACAGATATCCGCATGGCCGTATTTGACCGAGTTATCGGTCTGTCGCCAGCATTTTTTGAAAAGATCATGACCGGTGAGGTGCTCAGCCGGATCACGACCGACACTACGTTGATCCAGTCGGTCATCGGCTCGTCCATATCGATCGCGGCACGTAACGCGTTGATTTTGTTGGGCGGGATGGTGTTGATGTTGTTGACCTCGGCCAAGCTTACGTCACTGGTGCTGTTGATCGTGCCCGCCGTAATTGTGCCGATCATCGTGTTGGGCCGCCGTTTGCGCGTGCTCAGCCGCGAGAACCAAGACTGGATCGCGGCGTCCTCGGGCACTGCGTCCGAGACACTTTTAGCCGTTCAAACCGTTCAGGCTTTTACGTCCGAAGGACACACACGGGCGCAATTTGCGGATGTGACGGAAAAGAGTTTTGTCGCTGCGAAAAAGCGGGTGCTGACCCGCGCACTGATGACCGTGATTGTGATCTTCCTTGTCTTTACGGGCATTGTTGGCGTGCTGTGGATCGGGGCGAATGACGTAAGCGCCGGTGCGATGACCGCGGGTGAATTGGTGCAGTTCGTGATCTACGCGGTCATGGTTGCGGGGGCTGTGGCTGCCTTGTCCGAGATCTGGTCCGAGTTGCAACGCGCGGCGGGCGCGACCGAAAGACTGGTTGAGTTGTTGCATGCGGAAGATACCGTGCTGGATCCCGCGTTGCCTCTTGCGTTGCCCGATGCAAAGCACGGTACAGTCAGCTTTGAGGATGTCATTTTCCGCTATCCCGCGCGGCCCAATGCGGCCGCGCTTGACGGTATTTCGTTCAGCGTGAAGCCTGGTGAAACGGTAGCACTTGTTGGCCCGTCCGGTGCGGGTAAGTCGACGATCATTCAGCTGCTACAGCGTTTTTATGACCCCCAAGCGGGGCGCATTATGCTGAACGGTGTCGACCTGCGCGATATGGAGCGTGCGGCATTTCGTCGTGCAATCGCTTTGGTTCCTCAAGAGCCGGTCATCTTTGCAGCCTCTGCGGCGGATAATATTCGCTTCGGCATGCCCTCTGCCACGGATGCCGAGGTTGTTGCAGCCGCCAAAGCCGCCGCCGCCGATGAGTTCTTAAGCGCGCTGCCCGAAGGGTATGACACCTATGTGGGTGAGCGCGGTGTGATGCTGTCTGGCGGGCAAAAACAGCGCATTGCGATTGCTCGTGCAATTTTGCGCGATGCCCCTGTTTTGTTGCTCGATGAGGCCACTTCCGCGCTTGATGCGGCGTCTGAGCGCGCGGTGCAGCAGGCGGTGCAAACACTGTCGGCGGACCGCACGACGTTGATCGTGGCGCACCGTTTGGCGACCATCAAACAAGCGGACCGGATCGTGGTTTTTGATCAAGGTAAGATCGTAGCTACCGGCACCCATGATGAACTGGTTACACAAGACGGTCTTTATGCGCGGCTTGCACGATTGCAGTTTACCGCAGAAATCGCTTAAATTTTCGAAAGTTGCTGTGGTTTTTCGTGGCGTCACACTTGCTGTGATTTGCGTTTGGCCACACGATACGAAAACGCGTGGGCTTTGGTGCGGCGCGTTGTCTTTGGGAGGAGACCACTATGTCCATTTTCGCATCGAAAGATGACATCACTGCGATCAATAACGCGATGCCCTATGAGGACCGCGACAGACCAGCGACGATGTATGCGTTTATGAAGGATGTTAAGGACCGTTTCGGGTCGCGCCCTGCGATTTCGTATCAGATTTTCTCTGGGCCGAAAGATGCAGCTGAGACGCTGACTTGGGATGAATTTTTCGCGCGCAGTGTTCAGGCTGCTAACTTGTTCCGCAGTCTTGGTGTTGGTGAAAAAGACGCGGTGGCATTTGTGTTGCCCAACTGTAATGAGACGGCGGCGACAGTCATTGGTGGTATGATCGCGGGCATCGTGAACCCTGTGAACCCGCTTTTGGACGCCACTCAAATCGGGGCCATTCTGCGCGAGACAAAGGCCAAAGTTGTTGTCACGCTGAAGGCTTTCCCAAAGACTGACGTGGCACAAAAAACTGCCGAAGCGGTGGCACTTGCGCCGAATGTTGAGCATGTGATTGAGGTTGATCTGCTGCGGTATGTGACCGGCGTCAAGAAGATGATCATCCCGCTGATCCGTCCCAAAAACCCTGTTAGCCACAACGCCAAAGTGCACCAATGGGGTACTGCGGTGGGTGCACAGAATACAACCCTCGATTTTGCTGATAGCGAAGGTGACCGCGTGGCGGCTTACTTCCACACGGGCGGTACCACGGGCATGCCAAAAGTGGCGCAGCACCGCTATTCGGGGATGATTTACAACGGCTGGATCGGTGACACGCTGCTGTTTACGGAAGAAGACAATGTGATCTGTCCACTACCGATGTTCCACGTTTTCGCGGTCCATGTGATTATGATGGCGATGATCAGTTCGGGCGCGCATGTGGTGTTCCCGACGCCACAAGGTTACCGCGGTGACGGGGTGTTTGATAACTTCTGGAAGCTGATCGAACGCTGGCAGATCACGTTTGTCATTACTGTTCCGACGGCAATTTCTGCGCTGATGCAGCGTCCGGTAGATGCTGATATTTCATCCATTAAAACGGCGTTTTCAGGCTCAAGCCCGCTGCCTTTGGAGTTGTTCAAAAAGTTTGAAGGCGCGACCGGTGTGAACATCGTTGAAGGCTACGGTCTGACCGAGGCCACATGTCTGGTCAGCTGTAATCCGGTTGGTGGCCTTAAGAAGGTTGGTTCAGTTGGATTGCCGTTGCCGTACACGGATGTGAAAATCCTGATGGATACCGCTGATGGTCCCAAAGAAAAGGGCACCGATGAGACCGGTGAGGTTTGTGTTGATAACCACGGTGTCTACGCGGGCAATACCTATACAGAGGCCGAGAAGAACCAAAACCTCTATCATTTTGACACATATTTGCGCACGGGCGATCTGGGTCGAATTGATGAAGACGGCTATCTTTGGATTACCGGACGGGAGAAAGATTTGATCATTCGCGGCGGTCACAACATTGATCCTGCTGAAATCGAAGAGGCACTTGCGGGTCACGATGCGGTTGCGATGGTGGGTGCGATTGGTCAACCAGATGCGCACTCAGGCGAGTTGCCATGTGCATATGTAGAACTTGTGCAAGGTGCGTCCGTTAGCGGCGATGAGTTGATGGAATACGCCAAGGCCAACATTCATGAACGCGCGGCTTTCCCCAAGTATATTGAGGTTCTGGACGAGCTGCCCAAGACCGCGGTTGGCAAAGTCTTCAAACCTGATCTGCGAAAATCTGCGATCACGCGTATTTACGACAAGGCGCTTTCGGATGCTGGTTTGGCGGTGCGCGTGGCGGAAGTTCAAGACAACAAGAAGCAGGGTTTGCTGGCTATGCTGACCCCCGTTGAGGGCGTAAGTGACGCGCAAGTCACTGACGTATTGGGCAGCTTCACGCGGCCTTGGCAGTGGGCTGACTAAGGCGCTTCATACCATAGCGGCGTGATCGGGCTTGCAATGCGCCCGCGCGCCGCGCCATACATTGCGGTGACACCTTAAGGCACGCGTAGGGAGGGCGGTGATACATCGTCTTGCGGGTGCTTTTTGTTAACGCGCGGTGATAAACACCGCCCCTTCAGGAGCCGACATATGCAAGAGCTAACTCATTATATTAATGGTGCCCACGTCAAAGGAACCTCGGGCCGTTTTGCGGATGTGTTCAACCCCGCCACAGGCGAAGTTCAGGCGCAGGTGCCTTTGGCCTCTGAGGCCGAAATGGCCCATGCCGTTGAGGTTGCAGCACAGGCACAGCCAGCGTGGGCTGCCGTAAACCCGCAGCGCCGCGCACGGGTGTTGATGAAGTTTGTCGATTTGCTAAACCGCGATATGCAAAAACTGGCAGAGGCCCTGAGCCGCGAGCATGGCAAAACCGTTCCAGATGCCAAAGGGGACGTGCAGCGCGGTCTTGAAGTGGTTGAGTATTGCATTGGTGCGCCGCATCTGTTGAAGGGCGAATACACCGACAGCGCGGGCCCCGGCATTGATATGTATTCCATGCGCCAAGCGCTTGGGGTGACGGCGGGTATTACCCCGTTCAACTTTCCTGCGATGATCCCGATGTGGATGTTTGCGCCCGCGATTGCCTGCGGTAACGCGTTCATCCTCAAGCCGTCCGAGCGTGACCCATCCGTGCCGCTGATGCTTGCGGAGTTGATGGAAGAAGCAGGTTTGCCCAAAGGTATTTTGCAGGTTGTGAACGGCGATAAAGTGTCCGTCGATGCAATCCTGCACAATGACACCATTCAGTCCGTTGGCTTCGTGGGCTCTACACCGATTGCGGAATATATATATGCGACGGGCTGTGCGCACGGCAAACGTGTCCAGTGTTTTGGTGGGGCGAAGAACCACATGATCATCATGCCTGACGCGGATATGGACCAAGCAGCAGATGCTTTAGTTGGTGCGGGCTACGGTGCTGCGGGCGAGCGTTGCATGGCCATTTCTGTGGCCGTTCCCGTAGGCGATGAGACAGCTGACCGGTTGATCGAAAAGCTGGTGCCACGCATTGAGGCGTTGAAAGTCGGGCCGTACACTGCGGGTACTGATGTGGATTACGGCCCCGTCGTGACAGCCGCCGCAAAAGCCAATATTGAGCGTCTCGTACAAACCGGCATCGACCAAGGTGCAAAGCTGGTTGTGGATGGACGTAACTTTAATCTGCAAGGGTACGAAGACGGATTTTTCGTGGGCCCGCACCTGTTTGATAACGTCACAAAAGACATGGATATTTATAAGCACGAAATTTTCGGGCCAGTCCTGTCAACGGTGCGCGCGCAGTCCTACGAGGAAGCCCTTGGCCTTGCGATGGACCATGAATACGGCAACGGCACAGCGATCTTCACCCGTGACGGAGATGCCGCGCGTGACTTTGCCAACCGCGTGAACGTGGGCATGGTGGGGATCAACGTACCAATTCCAGTGCCGCTGGCCTACCACACATTTGGCGGCTGGAAGAAATCTGTCTTTGGCGATTTGAACCAGCACGGACCAGATGCGTTCAAATTCTACACCCGCACCAAAACAGTCACCTCACGCTGGCCGTCAGGCATCAAAGAGGGTGGCGAGTTTTCCATTCCTGTTATGGAATAAGCGGCTTTGGTTTAGTCGACGAGCTGACCGGACACTAACTTGAAAAAGCCCTGCATGATTGTGGGGCTTTTTTTATGAGGGAATTAGTTCGGGTCAGAGACGTCTGGTCTTTAATAGCGGTATTCTTAACATCGCATGCCTAGGATAGATCATTGCACAAAAACGACATTTCTGACGTTTTTGGCAAAAACTCTTGTGGCTCGGTGCCTGTTGGGTGAAGTTATGCGCAACAGCGCGCGTGAATAAGTCTTTCACCGAAGTGAACGTGCTGAAGTTCAAACGGGAGACTGAAATGAAAAAGACATTACTTGGCGTTGTTGCCGCGACTTCGATGGGCCTTATGGGGACCACAGCGATGGCAGACTGCGGCGATGTATCCATTACTGAGATGGATTGGGCGTCATCGGCAGTTGTGACATCTGTGTCAAAATTCCTGATGGAGCAGGGTTACGGTTGTAACGTCACTGTTGTTCCGTCCTCAACAGTGCCTGCGCTGACATCTGTTGCTGAAACAGGTGAGCCGGACATCGTTACCGAGACTTGGGTCAACAATCTTCCAGTTTATGAGGAACTGATCGCTTCTGGTAAGCTTATTGTTGTCGCTGATGTTCTGTCAGACGGCGGGGTTGAGGGTTGGTGGATCCCACAGTACCTTGCAGAAGCGCACCCTGAGTTGCTGACAATTGAAGGCGTGGTGGCGAATCCTGATCTTGTTGGTGGACGTTTCCACGATTGTCCATCGGGTTGGGCATGTGAAATCATCAATAATAACAACGTCAAAGCCGCTAATTTGGAAGCTAACGGTATCGAGCGCTTCCAGCATGGTTCAGGTGAGACACTCGCCACTGCGATTGCTTCTGCATATTCTGACAAAGCGCCATGGTTTGGTTATTACTGGGCACCAACATCTGTGCTGGGTAAATACCCAATGGTACGTGTGGACGTAGGAGAGCATGATCCAGAAGCGCATGCATGTAATAGCGATGTTAACTGTGCCGCACCTCGACTATCGGCGTACCCGAAATCAAAAGTTACGACGGCGGTATCCGGAATGTTCGCCGACCGCGAGCCAGAGATAGTTGAGTTGATGAGTAACGTAAGCTTCTCAAACGCCCAGATGGGCGAACTTCTGGCTTGGCAGCAAGATAACAATGCAAGTTATGATGAGGCTGCAGTTTACTTTCTGACGAACAACAAAGACGTCTGGAGCAACTGGCTGAACTCGGAAGCAAAAGAAAAGCTTTCCGCACTACTTAAGTAAGGCTCGGCCGATAAAATATAGAAACGCCCGCTCTCTTGAGTGGGCGTTTTCTGTTGGCGGCACACTTCTGCGTATAGTCGTTTTGATCTAACTCGATAAATCCTTGAGTTGTTAGTAATCGTCTTTGCGCGCTGTGAAGCCGCTGATGAGCTGTGTTATTTGGGCTTGCATTATCACATCATGCTGACGGCGGACCAAATGTGGCATAATTAACATCAAAGTCCTTAGCCGTCATGATCTAGGCTCTCAGTTATTGGGCGCTATCGTTTTCCAGTTAGAGTCCGTTGACGGGGACTTTGAGCATTGGGTTGCCGTCTTTGTCGGTTGGGACCTCGCCTGCGCGCATGTTCACTTGGAGCGAGGGGATGATCAGCTTTGGCATGGCGAGCTGTGCGTCGCGTTCCGTGCGGAACTTGATGAAGTCCTCGCGTGTTTTGTCGCCGCCCACGTGGATGTTGTTGGCCTTCTCATCGGCCACAGTCGTTTCCCACTGAATGTCGCGCCCGTTGGGCCCGTAGTCGTGGCACATGAACAAACGCATGTCGTCCGGCAGAGCCAGAACCTTCATGATGCTGTCGTAAAGCTCCTCAGCAGAGCCGCCCGGGAAATCACAGCGCGCTGACCCACCGTCTGGCATAAATAGGGTGTCGCCCGTAAAGGCCGCGTTGCCCATGACGTGCACCATACAAGCGGGCGTATGGCCGGGCGTATACATGGCAAAGCCCTGCATATTGCCGATCATATAGGTGTCGCCGTCCTCAAATAGCGCGTCAAACTGACTGCCGTCCCGTTGGAACTCGGTCCCTTCGTTGAAAACCTTGCCAAACACTTCCTGAACAACGGTAATCTTGTGACCAACCCCGATTTTGCCGCCCAGCTTTTGTTGAATATAGGGGGCTGCACTCAGGTGATCTGCGTGGACATGGGTCTCGATGATCCACTCCAACTTCAGCCCGCGCGTCTCGATCTGGCGGATCAGCTCATTGGCGTGATCAAAGGTGATGCGACCGGCTGCGTAGTCGATGTCCATAACGCTGTCGATGATCGCGCAGGCATCAGATGTGGGATCTTTGACGATGTAGCTGATCGTGTTTGTCGCGTCATCAAAGAAGGCCTGAACGTCAGGGGTGATGTTCATGTTTACAGGGTGCGTCATTGTCAATCTCCTTGGTCTCAGGTGCAGGTGGTGACCGCAGCTTTGCGCCATCCTTAGTGTGTGGGCGGGCAGTAGGCGGCTGGCATGCCATCAATTTGAGCGCAGTGTTTTATTGAGGCACAGCCCCTGTCGTTATCCGGGTCATCAGGCGTCGCAGGGCAAGTCCGACAACCACCGCAGCGATAAATAGAACCACTTCCCAACGCCCCGTCCCAAGGGCGGGAATAGCCGCTCCGGGGCAGAACCCTGCAATGCCCCAGCCGATGCCAAATAACGCAGAACCACCGACAAGTTTGGGATCAATATTGGTTGCGTTTGGTACTTGGAACGTCCCGCCAAACAAGGGCTGCGCGCGGCGCCACACAGCGCGGTACCCAATCCCTGTGACAACCAGTGCACCGCCCATCACAAAGGCGAGGCTGGGGTCCCATGTGCCTGCAATGTCGAAGAAGTTCAGCACTTTGGCTGGGTTCATCATCCCCGACAGAGCGATCCCGACGCCAAAGACAAGACCTGTGAGGCCAGCAAAAATCAGTTTCATGGATCAGGCTCCGAACATGTGACGAATGATAAAGACGGTGATGCCGGCAGTGGCCATAAACGTAGGCACCGCAACAAGCGACCGAATGGAAAAGCGCGACAATCCGCAGACCCCGTGACCCGATGTGCACCCAGATCCCAAGCTCGCGCCAAAACCTACGATGATGCCGCCGATCACAATCATGGTCGGGCTTACTGGCACATCGACAGCGGGCATTGTGCCACTGACCAAAAAGATCACGCCAGGTGCTGCGATCATGCCAAGGATCATGGCGGCGCGCCACGATGCCTCTGCACGGTTTTGTGCGAAAACCAGACCGGACATGATACCGGTCGCCCCCAGAATGCGGCCAAGTCCAAGCATCAACATGACGGCGCCAAGACCAATCGCGAGGCCACCGCCAAGGGAGGCAAAAGGAGTGAAAGCTGTTTCCATGGTTATGTACATCCTGTCTTGATGCCAGCCGCCGCCATAAAGCGTCGCGCCGTGCTGCCTGAATTAGTGATCATGAATGCCTCCTCGGGACGATAACATAACCACAGAATACACCCCAACAGACATGCCTTCAGTGACATTGTCACTTAAGCTACAAGAAGCCAAACCACCGCTCATGTGGCGTTTATTACGCGCTATGCGCTATAGCGGCCAATTCGGGCTTGTTGGTGAAGGTAATGATACCGCGCGACTGCGAGATGAGCTCGCGTTTATGGAAATCATTTAGCACACGGGAAATGACTTCACGGGCGGTGCCGAGTTCGCTGGCGAGCTCTTGATGGGTTTTGCGGATTTCCTTTAAGCCATCCCCAAGCATCAAAAGCCGTTCCGCTAAACGCACGTCGATCCTGCCGAAGGCAACATCATCCACAACACGCAACAGGTCGATAAGCCTACGTGAGTAGGCTGCAAACACAAAGTTTCGGAACGCATCTTCCTCTGCTGCAAGTCGGTCAAACGCTGGTTTGGGCAGGACGATTGCTGTCACATCCGTTTCGGCAATTCCTTCCGCGTTATATGCTTCTTCGGCCAATATGCAGGCTGTCGTGAGAACACAGCTATCGCCGGCTTCGACACGGTAAAGAACAATCTCGCGTCCACTATCAGAACTTTGAGACACGCGAATACGACCGTCATATAAAAAGAAAAGGCTCTCGGGCACGTTCATCGGTCCAAAGACCTGATCTCCACGTTTGATATGGATCACGCGGGCAGTAGCGGTCAGGCGTTTACGAGCAGCGGCGGGCAGCGCGGCAGTTCCGGCGAAACGTTCGGTCCAATCAAACTGTGTCATTTAACGCTCCGTTTTTTTGGAATCATGATGCCTTTTTTCAAGCTTGGAATACATCGCAATAATGCGCGAGAGTTTGCAGTAGCGACGTTGTGCGGCAGTTCAAAAGTGCGCAGCGTGGATTGCATGACTGAACCTGCATATTAAATACGCAATAATGCCAGTTACGTGACATTGTCACGGATTTTCTGGCTGATAATTACGATAATGATTGCAGGCATTAAACGGAGATAAACATTCCCTTACTTCTTGGAGACACAGTTCCAGATTTCAACGCTGGAACCACGAACGGCCCCATTTCGTTTCATGATTGGATCGGGGACGAATGGGCGTTCTTTTTCAGCCACCCCGCGGATTTCACACCCGTTTGTACAACGGAAATGGGCCGGACGGCACAGTTGGCTGAAAACTTTGCCCAACGCGGTGTGAAGCCAATTGGCCTAAGTACTGACCAAGTTTCAGAGCACCTTAAGTGGATTGAAGACGTGAATTATACTCAAAGCACAACGCTGCGTTTTCCGATTGTTGCGGACCCAGATTGCGAAGTTGCGAAGCTTTATGGGATGATCCACCCAGGTGAGTCGCAAACCGCTGCGGTCCGCTCTGTCTTCATCATCGACCCCAACAAAAAGCTGCGTCTGACAATGACGTACCCCATGAGCGTCGGGCGTAACTTCGATGAAATTCTACGTGTGATCGATGCGTTGCAAACTGGCGATGCGAATGGTGTTGCGACACCAGCTGATTGGCGTCCGGGTGATCTTGCTATCATTCCGCCTTCCGTTTCAAATTCCGAGGCCACGGAGAAGTTCCCGCAAGGATTTGATGAAATCCGCCCATATTTGCGCACCGTCGATATCAGCAGCAAATAAGATGCCACCTCGAAAGGGCGCGTTTGATTGATGCAAGCATTGCCCTTTCGCACGTCCTACAGAACAGGCTCTGTCTGGTTGTATCGGACGTCATCTTGGTGCCAAAAGCTCTGTAAAATTGGGGTTTTAGGGTAGGGGCCATGGTGCTTTAAGAACGCAAGACCAACTTTAAACGCCCCAACCCGAGATCAACTTATCCAGCGATTTGCATTTCGCTTTTCCCGACACATCTACGCAATAAAAAACAGCGCCCTCTATCAAAGAGGACGCTGATCAAATTCGTACAGCAGCTGGTTTGCAGTAACTTACAGCATACCTTCGCGCTGCGCTTTTTTGCGTGCAAGTTTGCGCTGGCGGCTAATCGCCTCTTTTTGCTCACGTGCTTTTTTCACTGATGGCTTTTCGAAATGCTGCTTAAGCTTCATTTCACGAAACACACCTTCGCGCTGCAATTTTTTCTTAAGCGCGCGAAGAGCTTGATCGACGTTGTTGTCGCGTACACTGACTTCCATTTGATCTCTGCCGTATTTGGAAAAATTAATTGAAGGTCACATGGCAGTAAATCGAGGAGAAATCAAACGGAATCTACCCCAGATAACGAGACTCTCTTGTTTTCAGGCGATTGACTGCGAGTATCCGTTAGTACTGGGGGCACTACGTGTGAAAACCACCGCATACTTCGACTTCAAGCGCTCGCTTCATTAAGCTTAGCATCTTCAAGAACTTTACGAGCAATACGAAAGCACTCCAGCGCTTGAGGAACGCCGCAGTATATTCCAATGACATGAATAATGGCTCGGATTTCGTCTTGCGTTACACCATTGTTAATCGCGCCACGGCAATGGATTTCCCACTCGTGCATTTTGCCCAAGGCGCCAATCATCGACAGGTTCATCATCGATCTGGTCTTAGCATCGATCACGTCATCGCCCCAACCGAACCCCCAACACCACGCGGTCATGGCTTCTTGGAAAGGGCGGGTAAAGCCATCCGCTGCCGCGAGGTTCCTTTCAACATATTCTGCGCCTAGCGTTGATTTGCGTTGCTCTAGCCCCTTGAGAAACAGGTCTTCATTAAATGCGCTCATGTCTTATCCTTGCAGCCTTATCGCGACGTTTTTCGTCTGTACATAATTCCACAGAGCCTCGCGGCCCTTTTCGCGCCCATAGCCCGATTTGCCGTAGCCGCCAAATAAAATACACGCGCACTTCGCCGTCTAGTATCAGATGTGTGTCATTGCGCAGCTGCCGCATGTCCTGCTCCTCTCCACAACATTACGGCAGGGTGCACCAACAAGTCTACGGAAGTGTGTGTTTGGGGGCGAAGGTTAGTAAGATCGGTTAGTTATTGTATCCTTGGATCAAATTACTATTTCTCATCCAAAGAATAGGAGGCTCATATGACAGAACAAACTCACAACTTTGAAGCCGATACAGGCAAGATCCTCAACATTGTTATTAACTCACTGTATTCTGACAGAGACATCTTTCTGCGTGAGCTTTTATCGAATGCTTCAGACGCGATTCATAAGCGAAAGCTATTGGGGCAGACACAGCCCGACATCTTAAATTCGGACGAAGATCAGATCTTGGTCGTCGTTGATGAAAAGAAGAAAACAGTTGAAATTATAGATACTGGCATCGGTCTAAATGCTGATGATCTCACAGAAACGCTGGGAACGATTGCTCGTTCAGGAACATCTTCATTCTTAGACAGCATTGAAGAAGCTGCTGATAGCAAAAATGCAGCCAAAGCACTTATTGGTAAATTCGGTGTGGGCTTTTATTCTGCTTTCATGGTTGCAGAGAAAGTCGTCGTGACCACGAGGAAAGCCGGCGAAGCTGAAGGCAGCATTTGGGAAAGTGATGGTAAAGCGGGATATACAATTACCGCTTCAAATGAAGAACAGCCCGTTGGGACTTCCATTAAACTGTTCTTGCGCAAGGATGCCAAAGAATATGCAGAAATTCATAAGCTCAAAGAGCTCATCAAAAAATATTCGGATCACATACTAGTTCCGATTTTTGTGCAGTCTAAGGATGTAGAAAGAGAACAAGCGAACAGTGCGCTAGCATTGTGGACAAAGTCGCCTCCCGAGGTCTCAGAAGAAGAATATTCTGAGTTCTATAAGGGCAGTTTAAGTGCTTTTGATGAACCATATATTACTCTGCACAATAAGACTGAAGGTTCGATAGATTTTACCAATCTTCTGTTTATCCCTCAAACTGCGCCTTTTGATCTTTTTGAGCCTGAACGAAAAACAAAAGTCAGCCTTTATATCAACCGAGTATTCATCAGCCAGGACGTTGATGGGGTGCTCCCTAGTTGGCTGCGCTTTGTAAAGGGTGTTCTTGATACCACGAGCCTTGACCTAAACGTCAGCAGAGAAATGGTTCAGAACAGCCCTGTTATCAAAAAGATCTCGAAGTCAGTTACAAAACGGATCGTCTCCGAACTTAAGAAGAAGTTGAAAAAAGATGAAGCAGGGTACGACGCATTCTGGGAGCAATTTGGCAAAGTCTTAAAAGAGGGGCTCTATGAAGACTTTGAATATCGTGACAAGATTGCAGAGATTACTCGTGCATACTCACTCAAGCATCAAAAGCTGATCAGCCTTGATGCCTATCTGGACGAGATGACAGATAAGCAAGATAAGATCTACTACCTTACTGCTGATACATTGAAGCAAGCTAAGACTAGCCCCCACCTAGAGGGCTTTAGAGCCAAAGATATTGACGTGTTATTGATGACTGATCCCATCGATGCGTTTTGGATGTCACAGATGGGTGCGTACAAGGAGAAGTCATTCTTATCTATCTCACGTGACAAGTATGATCTTTCTGAACTGTCTGAAGAAAACTCAGATGAAGCAGCCAACGAAATCGAGACCAATTCGATCGCATTGTTAATCAAGGATTGTTTGGGCGATGTTGTTGAAGATGTAAAAGCGACAACATCACTTGTCGAAAGCCCGGTCAGATTAGTTGCTGGTGAAGGTGGTTTGGACTTCAACTTAGAACGCATCCTAAAAGCGCAAAACCCTGACTTTGAGGGTAGTAAAAAGACTTTGGAAGTAAATGCGGATCACACCCTAGTTCGTAAAATTCCAGAGCTTACTCCTGAGCTTCAAAAAGCCCTTAGCCGAGTTCTATTTGAGCAAGCGAGGGTTTTGGACGGCGAAATGCCTTCAGATCCACAGCAGTTCTCGAAGGACCTAATCGCAATAGGCACTGCACTCTAAAGTGATTGGATAAGCGGGTATTAATCCTGCTTATCCAATTCAACGATCTCTCATGTATAAACGCATGAACTCCTTATAAGAAATTGCTTAGCGTTTTCTTGCAGTCTTTCGCTGCGGGTATGTGACCAGTGACATCTATAGCGGAACCAGCCAATCTGCTGTCACTATCCCCCGCACAACACTACGGCAGGGCGTACCAACAAGTCTATGGAAGTGTGTGTAAGAGAAGCAGACAGATTTGCAGCCTGCTATCTTAGAGCTGACTGTGTTTACGAAAATAGTTAGGAGGCCCGTTATGAAAAGACGACAGTTTGTAGCGGGTATAGGGCTGTTTACCTTAGCTGCTCCTTACGTAAGAGCGGATAATCAAGCGCTAGGTCTGCTACCTGAGAGCTCTAACGTAGTGTTCATGGGGCATGCGCTAGCGCCCGGTTTTGGCGATCCAGCAAACTTTGAAATTGGTAACTGTGCGACCCAACGTAACTTAGACGATGTGGGTAGAAAAAAGTCTCGACTAATTGGAGCAATACTGAAATGCGAAGAGTTAGACTTTGATGCCGTTTACACAAGCCAATGGTGGCGCTGTCCATAAACTGCGACTCACTCTTTGATGCTGAGCGTATTCTAGAACGCTGAGCGGACAAGATTTATACACGTAAGTCACGTACTTGAATTCGGGATCAGAAGCGGCAATAACCACCACTCGTCATAAACGCCCCCACAACTACTTACACAAGCAAATGAGTGCGATAACACTAACTATGCCTAAACCGTTTTCAATGCTTCCCGATAAATCTTTAATTGTTTCAGTGGACTCAGAACCAGCCGTTGCTGTATTTTCTCAAAATCTTACGATTATTGGTAGCGTTTTTACTACAGGCGCAATACATATTGAGGGACAAATCGATGGCGATATCAACGCACAAACTGTTGTTTTAGGTGAGACAGGAAGAGTAAAAGGCAGCATCACGAGCGATTACGTCATAGTCAATGGCAGCGTGACTGGCGATGTAATTGGTGAAAACGTACAACTGCAAGCGTCAGCGTCGATCAATGGAACTGTTTTCTACCGGAAAGTAGGGATTAGAATAGGTGCGTCAGTTGCGAAATTACGCCGTATTTAGGCATAATTGTTTTCTGTAAGTGGCTTCTTAACTCAGACAGACTACCGTTGTTATCATTGTAAGCCTGTAAACCCTTAGAGACACCTAGCGCCCTTTAGAAGATACGCACGCTCGTTCATGTGAAAAGAAGTAGATTGAGCCTGAGGCGTCAACCCGATCCGTGATTTTGCGTAGTTACTCCCTTAAGTAAATTAGAAGCTTTGCAAAATAGCCTTTATTAGTTATGGCTGCATTGCACTTCCTATTTAAACTAGGGAGTCTGACTTCAGCCCCTATGGATCCAAATAGCGCCGTTTTCTAAGGCAACGTTTCTGGTTCATAGTAATCACTTAGTAGTGAACGATGAGAAAGACACCGAAGAGCTCCGGCGAGAACATCGATCAAGACATCAAGCGTACGATTTGCAAACATTATTCATCCGAAGAGAGGGTCAAGATCGTGCTATGTGTCCTTCGTGACCAGGACAGCATTGCTGAGCTGTGTCGCAGTGAAAGGATTTCTCGAGGTGTCTAATGCAATTAGTTCAGGGACTTCGTGAAGGCAGAAAAGAAGGCGCTTGTTAGCGACATAGCGCGAGCCGCCAACGCTGATTAGGTCAGGGAACTGCGCCGCTAGGCAAAGTATCTGAAGAAGGTGGTTGCAGAGCACGTGCCCGACTAGGGCTTGTCAAAAACAATACTAGGGCATGGGGACGCCCGAGAGCGAGGTGCGCTGCATACGAGAAGTCGGAGATTATTTGGCTGGTAGAGGAGGGTCATGACTTAGCGCGACAAAAGCTGTGTACGCTTGGTATCCCACGGATGACATTTTACCGTTGGTATGGGTATCTGCAACGCGGTGAGACCTGATTGCAAGATCAGTGTTCCAGGCCAAAATGTGTCTGGAAGCGACTTCTTGGCTAGGTGAAAAAAGACGATCAACTTTCCCCTCTAGGAGACGCAATTGTCACCGAGTGAGTTCGCAGCATTTTCAAGGATTAGAAACCATTTTGAACTGGATGCTGAAGGCGCGGGACTTGATCACCGGCCACACCTTCATCGTTTCGAAGGCTGTGAATGATCATCAAAGATAAAACAAATGGGATCGACCAGCTTTGGGAGACTGACTTTGCCTACTTAAGGCTCTGAGCTGAGGATGGCTTCCATCGAAGCATAGTCTCCGACAATTACAGCCGTTATATCTTCTTTTGGAAGCTCTGCACGAACATTTCGGCTAAGGATGTCGCTGATATACTTGACTTAGTACTACACGTATCAGGCCACCGCCCAACTGCTCCTAAAGCAATTCTTAACATTTGTCAGAGGCCAATCATGCAATTACGATTAACACGGATCAGTCGGATGAGGCTCCTCAACATACAGTGAAAAATCACACGCCAACACGTTCGGCACTGAAGCCGCTGTTTTGGCTTGCAATAATAGTGTGAAGGTTGTTAGCGTATTGCAACGTCTAAATTGTAAAAAAGAGAATAGAAGCCAATGAGAACTAGGATTTTTTGTGCGCATGCCGGCGGTCAAGGTAAAACAACAACAGCCCAGGTGATTGCAACTGCACTAAAAAAACGTGGCGAGGACATTAACTTAGCCGCAGCTGATTTCATTGATGAAGAGGGCGGTTCAAAGCTTGGCCGCCTTTTTCCTGGAGAGGTTGAGGAGCTTGGGACAGGTCCTGACGTGTCGCTCGCAAAACAGGTAAATGATCTCAATGCAAATATTAAATATTGGGATTGCCTTGGGCCTTTGTTGCTCAAGGGAAACTATCTACTTGATATGGGAGCGAATGTTATTGATCAGGTTCTTCACTGGGGTGAAGTACGCAGAGCTCCCGATCTTCTTCAGTCTCGAAGTGCACCTCCAATTGACGCCTTTTTGGTGTGTAAAGCCGAGCAGCGCGCCGTTGACGACATGACCGATCTCGTCAAAAGGTTTGGAAGTGGAAAAAGTCTACCGGTCGACAGAATTTTTATCGTTCTGAACGAGCAAATTGGTAACTTCGATGCTCTGAACATAAGATCCAAAATCGCGGAGGCTATTGACAGCAAGTCAGAAACATCAGTCGAATTTCTAACGCTACCCGCCTGTTCTTCTGAGCTCTGGGTGCCTATGGAGCAAACATATACTTCAATACTGGCTGCTCAAGCTATGGAGGAGGACCAGATACAGGAAGTCCTTGGAGTAGACTTTTGGGGAGTTCACTCCGGCAAAGATGATCTTGCGTCTTGGATCATTGATGTAGATGCGAACATAAAAGCCTCCGGCGTATTGTGAGCTCAAACTGATCTATATCACTTGCTATAGTCTGGATTTTCGTCGATTTATACTTACAGAAAATGATGACCACACTAAGTCAGTTGGTCATCATTTTTCAATTAGGAGTAGTTAACATTTGACGGTAAAGTATATAAACTAATCTCTGAAGTATTGATCGTTCATGAATGTCGCGCAAAAAATATAGATATATTTAAAATGAAAAATCAGATTTCTTTCGAAAATGTTCGCTTAAAGAAAAATTTAATATGCTTAAGCGCCACTGGTTTTACGGTTTTTGAGCAGGGGCGAACACTTACATATGTGTTTAAAGAGTTTGTACCTTGGGTGGATTTAAACCCGTTTGAAATGCTTTCAAAATATTTATTGAGTAGCGCTACTAATCCTCTGATTGATGAAGTCGATTTTTTCTTAGATAATTCTCTTACAGATATTTCTGTTGAAGATGCTTACTTTGGCTCGGGATGGCATGTTGACGAAGAAGCATTAACTTTAAGCCTATTAATAAGTAGTATATTTGGGAAGGGTACATATAAACTAGAACTTGAAACTGAATTTTATCAATCAATAGTGAAGATTTTTGATGGAATTAATTTTCGAGATAGTAAGTTATTTTTGAAGATACCTGATGCTGATTTTCGGTACTTTGTTTATTTTAAGTTACCGATGTCAGTTGGAGCGGGTTTTGGCGGTCTAAACGTGTCTACAGCCTCAAATTTTCCAAAGCTTAATGCAGCTACCACTGCAAAAGTTGTAACTGAGCCGAAGCTGGAAAAACCACTTATACATCAAGATAAGGCAGTGACAGACAGACATTTAGAAATAGACGGGTTCCAAGGACAATCGGTTGTTTTCTTGTTAGATGAAACCAGGGAAACTTCACTTCTAACCGCAAAGCATTTCAAGGAAGCCCATCACGCAGCTATATTTGTAGAATTAGGCAGTTGGTTTAGTTCTATACCTACCCATCTTGAGAAATATCTGTTTATTAGTGAGAAAATTAAACTGGAAAGTGATGCGATTACTGGGGAAGCTGTCGCTGGTGCTCTGGCCGATATTAGTGCAAAGTACCCGAAAAATGATATCGTTATAATTATTCAAAAACGATTAAGCTCACTGATTAACATTTCAGAAATGCCCAGCCAAATCTTATCATCAAATAAGGATGTGAAAATTATATTATCTTGTCATAATCCCCGTCAATCGGATTTTAGTAATACTGGGTCCGACTTTTCCAGGTTTCAGCTCATATCAGGGGATACAGGCATCAATCAAGACAATCTATTTTCAGAAAAATTTACTTATAAATTAAACCTTCAGGTGATATCTGAGTTTTTAAAGCTTGAGAAAAGAAATGCCACACGCGAAGAATTAGGTGCCGCATTGAGTATAATTAAATCTTTTTAGAGATTATAATACATTTATTAACAAAAATTTTATGACTAACGCTTGTCATGTGTGCAACTTGCTGGGCTCTGAATACTCAAGTCACCCTCAATTGACTTATAAATATAGATAATATTTCACTGTAATTTAATGCGCGCTTCATCTGCGTCTTAGTAAGCCTGTATAGCTTTCTCACGACATCCCCCCTCAAAAAGGCGACTTGTAAATCATAGTAGACCCAGGAAGTTTATGCAGCCATTGTGGCCTGATCCTAGACAAGTTGAGAACTGCAGTTTACCTCGCCAGAACACAGTGTTACGCTGCTGAGCGCAACGTGGTTTATGCTGGGCGACTTCATGGCTTACAAGATAAGTATCGACTTAGGAACTTCCAACATTGTGATGTGTGACAATAAGAACGGTATCATTTTGGATGAGCCCTCTGTGATCGCGTTTCATACAACCAATAATCAAGAAAAACTGTTGGCTGTCGGTGACGATGCGAAGCTAATGTTGGGAAAGACACCTGATAGCATACGGGCGGTGCAGCCGTTGTCTGACGGCGTGATCGCAGATTTTGATGCTGCTCAACAAATGATCGCCGCATTTCTTGCCAAGGTAATGAAGTTTGCAAAGTGGCGTAGACCAATCGTTTACGTTTGCGTTCCTTACGGCGCAACAGCTGTTGAAAAGAGAGCCATCAAAGCAACAATAGAAGCAGCTGGTGGAAGAAACGTTGGCCTTGTAGAAGAGCCAATGGCCGCAGCTTTAGGGGCAGGTCTGAAAGTGCTTAGCCCACGAGGTTCGATGGTTATAGATATTGGCGGCGGAACGTCAGAATTAGCGGTGTTATCCTTGGGTGGTATAGTTGTTGCTAGCTCAGAGCGCGTAGGTGGTCGTCACTTTGATGAGGCGATTGGAAGCTATATCAAGAAAAAATACAATTTACACGTCGGTATAGCCGCCTGCGAAGATATTAAATGTTCAATTGGTACTGTTGTTGCGCCTGAAGATGGTCAAGGTGAGCAGGTAACGATACGTGGTCGTCATGCAGTTACTGGATTGCCGGAACAAATAAAAGTTAACCAAGGAGATATTGCATTAGCTTTGGCGCCGCTAGTCATCCAACTGAGTGAAGCTCTTTTGAAGTTACTGGAGCAAACGCCACCAGATCTCTCAGGCGACATCCAAGAGGATGGAATCATGCTGACGGGAGGTGGTGCGGACCTGTTTGGACTTGATCAGCTACTCCGGACAATTACGGGTATGCACGCGGTAAGAGCGGATAATAACAAGCACTCTGTTGTTTTAGGCACTCAAATGGCAATGAATTTAGGCCGGCAGTTTGAGCATGCTATCGAGCGTAATCCGTGAGTGTCTAAGGTTACGCAAATTATAGTCAAAATTAGGCTAGGGTCAGGACCCATTAACTGATTGCGGTTGTGGCGCTGTCGTGATTCACAGCCCCCAGTTTCGGGGGTTATCATGAGCAATTTATACTGGCTTGCTGAGGCGCAAATGCAGCGTCTACGGCCTTACTTTCCAAAGAGCCGAGGCCGTGCTCGCGTAGACGATCGGCGTGTGCTGAGCGGTATTATCTTCATTAATCGCAATGGCTTAAGGTGGTGTGATGCGCCTGCCGAGTATGGCCCACCAAAGACGCTGTATAATCGCTGGAAGCGTTGGAGCGATATGGGTGTATTTGCGCGGATCATGATGGGGCTAACTGAGCAGGCTCCTGATAACCAAACCCTCTCGATTGATGCCACCTACCTCAAAGCGCATCGTACGGCCTCCAGCCTGCGGTTGAAAAAAGGGGGCGTGGACGCCTGATTGGCTTGACCAAGGGCGGCATGAATACAAAATTGCATGCTGTAACAGACACCAGCGGCCGCCCGATCCGCCTGTTCATTACCGCAGGCCAAGTGAGCGATTATACTGGCGCTGCAGCTTTGATGAACGGCCTGCCAAAAGCCGAATGGCTTCTCGCTGATCGAGGGTACGATGCTGATTGGTTCCGCGAGACCCTTGTAGACACGGATACAACGCCCTGCATTCCTGGCCGCAAGTCGCGCAAGAAACCCATCAAGTATGACAAGCGCCGATACAAACGCCGCAACCGCATTGAAAGGATGTTCGGCAGGCTCAAAGACTGGCGACGTGTCTCAACCCGTTATGACCGTTGTCCGAAAGTCTTCCTGTCAGCAATCGCTCTCGCCGCAACAGTCATATTCTGGTTATGAGTCCTGATCCTAGCTGATCTCTTAGATCAAGTACGCGGCTTTGATGCCTTCACGCCGGACAACGACCCTTATGGAGAGCATGACTTCGGATCATTCCGTCACGCCGAGGCGACCATCTTCTGGAAGATCGATACCTACGACGTGGACCTGCTGATGCACTCGCCTGATCCGACCGATCTAGCTGTCACAGCGCGCGTACTCACGATCATGTTGGCTGAAGAATATTGAGATTTGATTAAAGTATCATAGTGACACTGCTTGGTTTTTGAGTAACTTCGGCCCATGTCAGATTCGGTATCGCGTAAACTTTTATGGCAGGCAGTATTGCTGCAAGTTCTTCGGGACATTCGTGACGCAAACCGTGGTCATGAGGGCCATAAAGATTTTGTGACTGCAGCAAGGTGGGTTGGGACCTATCCATCTCGTGAGTTTAGTGAAGCGCGCAAAGCCTATGCATTCTTGAGTGCAACAGTGAGCAGCGCATTGCGGACTAGTTTTGTCGCCGACCTGCACCTAAGGGAGCAGAGATTGCACCGTGTATTTCGTTTCCAGAAAACTGACGACATTCACTAGAGGCAAGTTGTTTCTGAATTCGAGTGAACGAGGTTTGCAACACATCTAACGACTAAACCTGCCAAAGGCTTGTTTTGTTTACTTGCCTTCTATCCGTCCAGGAGTTTCCAAAACGCCAGGATAGGCCCACGCAACATTTCCGTTTCATATTTTATTTTCCGCAACTCTCGCTGGCTTACCGATTGGGCCGGAACAAAGAACTCTACCCCATCGGGCTGATTGCGCACTGCGTCAAACGGCAAAATGCTGGCTCCTAATCCGCGCCGCACAAACGATAGGATGGCCGTCGTATTGCGCGCCTCCAGTGTGCTGGCGAAACGCAGGTCATTGATAATCGGATCATCAACAAGCTCGCAAAGCGGGTTTGCGATCAAGGGTTCAAGGTTTAGCAGCCCCCATTCGGATGCGCCTTGGTTGTCAAGATGCGCCTTATGGATAGGCCCGTTTTCGGCACAAACGATGCCCAGGTCGTCAGATCGAATGCGTTCACCCTCCAACGGAGCGTCGGGTCGTGCTGAAACGATACCGATGTCAGCCTCATCGCGCTGAACACGTGCGCGGACGGTTGCACTGTCGACATCGCTGATTTCAATGCGCACATCCGGGTGGGTGATGCGAAATGCCTCGATCACATCTGGCAGCAAGGCAACTGTAGCGGATGGCACCGCCGCGATGCGGACGATCCCAGCGGTCGACATCGCGTGACGGCGGATTGCATCGACACTTTTGTCGAAGATATCGGTGGCGCGCTGACTTTCTTCCAGAACACGCTGACCCAGTGGCGTCAGGCGGTTCTTTCTATCTGTTTCAAATAGGGTGCCGCCAACTTCTTCTTCAAATTGCGCCAACATCATGGACACCGCAGAAGGCGTCCGACCCAAAACGGCAGCAGCCCCCGCAAGCGTACCTTGCGCTGCGGTGACTGAGAATGCTCTCAGCATTTCAAGCTTAATAGACATTCAGTATTCCTGAATAAATCTTCAATTATTCGAGAATGACTGAAGCTTTCGCATCGGTCTAGACCACAATTAAACAAATTGGAGACCAGCATGACCGATCTTACGCAACTTTATATTGATGGCGCATGGACAGACGGGGCGACGCAAATCGAAAACCGCAACCCATCTGATACCTCGGATCTGATTGGGATGTATGCACAAGCAGATGCGGGCCAGTTGGATGCGGCCCTCGCCGCTGCACGCCGCGCTCAGCCGGCATGGTGGGCCGCAGGTATTCAAAAGCGTCATGATGTGCTGATGGCGATTGGCACCGAATTGATGGCGCGTGCCGAAGAGATCGGGCGCATGCTGTCACGTGAAGAAGGCAAGCCGCTAGCAGAGGGTAAAGGCGAGGTTTACCGCGCCGGGCAATTCTTTACCTATTTTGCCGCAGAAACCCTGCGCCAGCACGGCGATCTAGCTGAAAGCGTGCGCCCTGGAATCGAGATTGACGTGCGCCGCGAACCCGTTGGTGTGGTGGCGATCATCAGCCCTTGGAACTTCCCCGTTGCAACGCCTGCGTGGAAAATCGCCCCGGCGCTGGCCTTTGGCAACGCTGTCGTCTGGAAGCCTGCAAATGTCACACCCGCCAGCGCCATTGCCCTGACCGAGATTATTGCACGTCAGGACATTCCCAAAGGCCTGTTCAACCTCGTCGCTGGTCCGGGCCGCGATGTGGGCCAGCGTCTTGTTGAAAGCACACAAGTGGACGCGATCAGCTTTACGGGGTCCGTCCCTGTGGGCCGTGGCATCGCGGCCTCCGCAATGCAGAACATGACCAAGGTGCAAATGGAAATGGGGTCCAAGAACCCGTTGATCGTCATGGATGATTGCGATCTTGATCTGGCCGTGATGCATGCTGCGGGTTCTGCTTTTGGCGGTACGGGCCAGAAATGTACGGCCGCCAGCCGCCTGATTGTGCATAGCGCTGTCCACGATGTTTTTGTCGAAAAGCTGGTCGCAGCAACCAAGGCGATGAAAGTTGGACACGCATTGGAAGACGGTACGCAGCTTGGCCCCGTGGTCAGTGAAAGCCAGTTAAAGCAGAACCTCGAATATGTGCAAATCGGCAAAGGCGAAGGCGCCGAATTGCTCTGTGGTGGCGAGCGCATGGATATGGCGACCGAAGGTTATTACATGTCACCGGGTGTTTTCGTGAACACGCGCAACGACATGCAGATCAACCGCGAAGAAATGTTCGCGCCGCTCACCGCTGTTCAAAGTGTCGACAGCTATGAAGAAGCGCTCAGCGTTGCAAACGACACCCAGTTCGGTCTGACCGCTGGTATCATGACACGCTCGCTTGCCCGCGCCAGCCATTTCCGCGCCAACATGCGGGCAGGCTGTGTGATGGTGAACCTGCCCACGGCGGGCACGGATTACCACGTGCCTTTTGGTGGGCGCGGCGCGTCAAGCTTTGGTCCGCGCGAACAAGGATCTTATGCGGCGGAATTCTACACGACCGTTAAAACCGCATATGTATCGGCAGGCACACCCGAATGACCTATCTGATTGACGGTCTGCAATACGCCAACTGGTCGGAAAAGATCTTTCGGCAAATGCGCGCAGGGGGCGTGGACGCGGTCCACGTCACCATCACCTATCATGAAACCTTTCGTGAAACAGTGCTGGTGATCGAGCAGTGGAACCGCTGGTTCGAACAACACGCCGATCTGATCTTTCAGGGCCGCACCGCTGATGACGTCCGCGTTGCCCGCGAAACGGGCCGCACCGCGATCTTTTTTGGCTCGCAAAACCCGTCGTGTATCGAAGACGATATTGGCCTCGTTGAGGTGATGCACACGCTGGGTCTGCGGTTTATGCAGTTGACCTATAACAACCAGTCCCTTTTGGCGTCGGGCTGTTATGAGGACGAGGATACTGGCCTGACCCGCATGGGCCGTCAGGTGGTCGCCGAGATGAACCGCGTCGGCCTTGTCGTTGACATGAGCCATTCTGGCGAGCGTTCAACATTCGAGGCAATTGAGCATTCCACGCGGCCGATTACAATCAGCCATGCGAACCCCGCAAGCTGGCACATGGCCCTGCGCAATAAATCGGATGATCTGCTGCGCGCCCTTGGTGCAAGCGGCGGCTTTCTGGGTCTGTCAGCCTATCCGCATCACCTTAAGGATGGCAGCAGCTGCACGCTACAATCGTGGTGCGATATGGCGGCACTGGCTGTTGATCTTGTCGGGCCGCAAAACGTCGGCATCGGCACGGACCTGTGTCAGGACCAGCCCGACAGCATCGTCGAATGGATGCGCGTGGGCCGCTGGACCAAGGCCATCGACTATGGCGAAGGCAGCGCAGACAACGCAGGTTTCCCTGCTATGCCCGATTGGTTTCACGACAACCGCGATCTGGCTGGAATCCGCGCAGGGCTGCGCGCTGCAGGGCTGGACGAGGCCACAACAGACGGCGTGATGGGCGACAACTGGCACGCCTTTTTCGACAAGAGTTTCGGGGCGCAATCCGCATCCCACAAGATCCAAAGCGCGGCTGAATAGGCCGCGTATCATCGCTTCTGGGAGGAATTATGATGAGCGATACGACCAAAACGACCGGCCTATTTTCGGGCGGAACCGACAAGGCCCTGTTTGCGATCACGGGCGGCTTTATCGCCCTGTTCTGCGCCTATGCTTTTTTCAACATTGAAGGGTTGTCCGCGCTTGTGGACAGCAGCTTTGCGTTTTCTGCGAAGTACTTTGGACTTTATTGGCAGATCCTTTTGCTCGCCACTTTCCTGATCGGGCTGGTGCTATGTGTATTGCCCGGCTCCAGGACCCTTATGGGCGGGCTGTCCTTGCCTGAGTTCAACCGGGTCCGGGGGCATCGGCAAATTGCAAAGCTTCATCGTGGTGACGGCGGTGCCCGTATCGCTGATCCTGCTGCCGTCCCTTTGGGATGCCGTCCGGATCACATTGATGCTGGGCCGCGAACGTAAAGCCGAGCTTGCATAAGCCAATATCGTGGCGCGCCAACGGTGCGCCACGTGAACCACAAATCAGGTGCTTTGGGAGGATCTGCCATGTCTTTGAAAACCTCAACTCTGGCTCACGAAACGGCCCGCTACATGCGTCCGGCAACCGAGGTTATGCACCTCGCCCGCATGGGCAGTAGCCACCCGACCCGCCTGTCATTTCTGCGCGTCCTATTGCGGCGGCTCGCGTCGTCCGAATGGCAAATTGACCGTCCCGTGTGGAACGTTGACGCGACCGGTGTCGGCCACGGCGTCTACCGCGTCAAAAACGCCGAACGCACATATAACCTTGTGGCCTTTGCCCACGACCTGCCGCCAGAAATGCGATCTGACCGTGTGATTGCGACCGCGTGGGACGCGACATTTACCTTGTTCGATGGTGATCCAACGGATGAGGATATCGCGCGACTGGCGGACAATGTTCCTGTTCAGGAAGCCGGGCGCATCAGCCCATCGGAGTTGACACTCGCCCGTGCCAATCGCTCGGTGCGCTTATTCGAACATGTGGTCACCGCCCTATCGCAAGGCCGCCAGCCTGACGCAGCGGAAATAGCCGCCGTAGGGTACCTGATGCGCACCACAGCCGTCTATGGCTCTGGCAAGTTTGGCGCGTCTGATCGCGCTGACATCGCAGAACGCCCCGAACTCGCGGCACCCTTTCAGGTCGAAATGCTGACGGTTTGGCTGATCCGCGTCTTCACCGTCGATATCGTCGAACATATCGCAGCCGCCAAAGGGGGCGACACAGCCGTGAGGCTTGACCCTGCGCTGCGCCGCAGCCTCGGCGTCGGCAACTCCACCGGCCTTGGGATGGCTCCGTTTATCGTGCGGCACCCTGTTTTGCTCAATAACTGGATGATGGCCCGTGAAGAGGCGCTGGCCCGCGTTCGTGCGCAGCCAACAGCGCAGCCTTTGGCGATTTCCGACCTGAACGCCGCGCTGGCTGCGGCAGTGACCAACGCCGAGATTTGGCGCTCTGAACATCCCGTTCAGGTCCGCAAGCTGCATGACCTGCGCCGTGATCTGGCCTTGCTTTCGGCGACACTGAATACGTGGGACTGGAACGCCGCCCATCCTTGGGATGCTCTTTGGATCTGGGGCGCCCAAACCCTGACGTTTGAGGGGCAAGAGGCGCTTTTGTCGCTTATGCTGGAGCCTCACGGCGCGCTTGTCGACGATCTGGCCGACCATATGGGGGCTGATGAAGCGGCCAGTTTCAGAATTAACGGCGCGATGCTCGTGGCCGAGTTGCGCCGCATTCTGGAAACCGACTACGCGTGGGCGCTTGCGATTGATTTCACCACGCCCGAAAATGTCGCACGGTTCTGGTATGTCTCCGAAGAAAAGCTTGAGCCCCGTTTGGGCGAACGCGCCAGTGAGGACGGCGCGACGTTGGAACAGCCGCTTTGCATCGCGCGCCTGATGTCAGAGCTTTATACAACAGTGCAAAATTTTGAGGGCACGCTTTCCGTCGCAGCGCTGATGTTGGCGCACCCTGAACACCGCTTTGCGGTGCGGCGCGTACAGATCACAAAGCACCACCCCTACGCCGAAGTGCAGGACAACCTCATTTCCGCAGACATGCTGCCGATCGACCTGCTGCGCTGCAAGCTCGCCTTCTTCGGCGCAAGCCAGTTCGACCCACGATCGGACCGCTGGGTGCGCATCAACTTGTTTGCAGGCGCGCCCTTCCCCGATGACATCAAAGCGGGAGGTGCATTATGAGCATTGAACCTGAGGACCAAACCCGCGGCGATTCCACGCCGTTCTTTAGCGATGCACAGCCCGCGCCGCTGTCGTGTAATGAGGCCGCATCCATGTGCATGAAAGCTGCGCGCGGCGCTGGCATGAGTTGGGGCATGGCCGAAGAAGCCGGATTTGTAGCAGCTTGGCTGGTGTCGCATGGCATTGATGGACCGTCACATTTGCGCGCACATCTGGAACGCGCGGATGGGCGCGACTGGGCAGACCTTTGCCCCACTGTAACCCCCGATGGCTGGCATAATGCCAATGGTCAGCCTGCCTGCCCAATCATTCTGGGTGCCACGATGTGCGACTATGCCGACCTGCCCGAAGGTCCAAAGACTGGCGCTACGATTGCCCTTGGTCCGGTCAGCGCGCCCATTCTATTGGTGCCCTTTTTGGCAGAACTGGCGCTGAGCAACGCCCTGTCCTTTAAACTGGCGTGGGATGGGGGCGCGATCTGCATCGACAAGGATGCAACATGGCGCGAAACCTCCTTGGCGTCCGGTGACGTGCCGCATCTTGCGCTGATGTTATCCGTCCAAGCCGCAGAACCACATAAGCCGTTTGTCGCATCCACGCCCAACGCGCAAACCAGCGCTGCGACCATTGCAGCCCTCAACACATTCGCCATGCGCACCACCGTGCCTGCCACGGAGGCATCACGCGCAGGTGCCGGATCAACCTTAAGTGACAATGATTAACAAAGGAATCGTCATGACACTCTCCCGCCTTAACCCTGGCCCTCGCATGAGCCAAACTGTCACCATCGGAAACATCGCGTTTCTCGCAGGCCAAGTGCCGGATGATTTGACAGCAGGCATCGAAACGCAGACCCGACAGGTTCTGGCAAAGCTGGACAAGGTCGTCGCTGAGTCGGGCGCGACAAAACCCGACATCGCCTCAATCCAAGTCTGGTTGGCCAATATGGCTGATTTTCAAGGTATGAACGCAGTTTGGGATGAATGGGTTAGCAAAGATGCCCCGCCTGCGCGCGCAACTGGCGGTACGTCGCTTGCGCGTCCCGGCATGCGCGTTGAAATGATCGCTGTGGTCGCATTATCAGAAGCCGCTGCCGCTTAATCAGGCCCAAGACCGGAGCCGCGCCGCGCTACGCCGCTCCGGTCTGTTGTTCGCGTGACAATGTGCGGCTACTGGCAGAACTGGCGGGGCATAGTCACATATCCACCACCCAGAGATATATCGATGTGAACGCAGAGCAACTAAGTGAGGCGGTGGAGTTGTTGTAACGCTTTCGGCCTAGAGCGAATGTTGGTCGTCCTATCTGGTGCTGCAGCGCAGCTTCCCAATACCAGTCATTCGTAATGAATTTATGCGCAGAGTGCGAGGCCGCGGCCACTGTTATACTGCTCTAGTTCAGTCGCGTGCTGCATCGCAGCAGAATTTTCCCATTGGTTCTGAACCATGTTTGAGGTCAGAATGTATTAGATTATAATTGCAGGAAAGAAAACCAATGCTTTATACACTGGGACTGCTCTTGGGCTGCCAGCTTTTGGGTGAAGTAACGGCACAGGTTTTTGGCCTTCCAATTCCTGGCCCGGTTCTCGGTCTAGCCCTGCTCGTGCTGATATTCGGTGCAATGCCCACACTCGCTGAACGGCTAAGGCCGACTACCACGGTCATCTTGGCAAACCTATCTTTCATGTTCGTGCCTGCGGGCGTCGGAGTGATTGGCAATCTTGAGGTATTGTCGACAGACGGGTTTGCGCTGCTATCTATCCTAATCCTTTCGACTGTGCTCTCCATGCTGGCGGCTGTTGGAACATTCATTGGTGTTCGCCATGCAGCTGAACGCTGGTCCCAATGACCGATGTCGGAACCCTTTGGAGCTATCTATCAACTACACCGTTGATTTGGCTAACCACAACGATCATCGCCTATCTGATCGCAGATGGGGTAGCACGGCAGTTGGGTAATCCACCTTGGGCCAATCCCGTGCTTTTGTCGGTCCTCCTGATTGCACCGGTGCTCTGGATGACACAGACAGACTTCACAGCCTATTTCGAGGGTGCCCAATTCATTCACTTCCTTCTCGGTCCGGCCACGGTGGCGTTGGCTTTACCGCTTTGGGATAATTGGGGCACAATCCGGGCCTCGGTAGCGCCGATCGTGCTGGCTTTGCTGGCGGGTTCAATCGTTGCGGCAGGTTCGGCAATTATGCTGGCAGGTGCCTTTGGCCTGCCGATTGAGGTCTTGCTTTCATTGGCACCAAAATCCACTACCGCGCCTGTTGCTCTTGGCATCTCTGAAGCTGTTGGAGGTATTCCGGCGCTGACAGCCGTATTGGTTATCATGACCGGGATCATTGGGGCTGTGACGGTCACGCCTTTGATGAATTTGCTGCGGATCACTGACTGGCGGGCGCGAGGTTTTGCCGTCGGTGTTGCTGCACATGGAATTGGAACGGCTCGCGCATTTCAGGTTAACCCTGTGGCAGGGGCATATGCCGGGATCGCCATGGCACTAAACGCCCTACTGACAAGCCTGATTGTGCCGCTGTTGGTACGCTGGCTGGTTTAAAATTCTTATAACTGAGGATCCGACCTGGACATGTGACAATGCTGCCGCATGTCCTGCTGCTCACCACAACACTACGGCAGGCTGTACCAACAAGTCTATCAAAGTGTGTGTTAGAGGGTGCAGACGTTCGCTGCGTCTAGCATGGAGGTCTGCTATGCGGACAAACTTGCCGTTCGTTTGTTGTTGTGATGCCAATCACATCAGCGTGTGGTAGTTATCAGAAATGGACAACCCAAACTCAGTCAAGCGAGAAGCTACGCCCTATGCACTTGCGGTCACTGGTGTTCTTTTTGCATCTATCTGTTTTGGCTTTGTACCGTACTTTAGTCGTGGGCTGACCGATCAAGGTCTCGCCCCGTATGCGGTCGCCTTTTATCGATACATATTGGCTGCAATTATCCTGTTGCCCGCAATCCTTAAATATCGCGCAAATTGGCGGGAAATCGTATGGGGGATGGTTGCAGGAGCCGTGATGGGGCTTGGCTGGGTCGGCTATGTCACTGCCCTTGAATCAGTTCCTGCTTCGACGGTCGGCGTTTTGTACATGACGTATCCTGTTTTCACGATAGTCATCGCGTGGGTACTCTTTGGCGATCACCCGACACGGCGCAGCCTTGTTGCTGCCGGATTGATCGTTATTGGAGCAATAATTGCAGGCTCTCCAGCATCTGTGCCTCTCGACCAGATTCCAACGCTGCTTGTGTCCTTGGCGGCACCCTTTGGATTTGGTTTTGGCATATGTGTTCTCGTTCACCGGCTGTCTCGCATTGCCCCCTTGGCCAGAATAGCGTCGGTCTCACTTGGGTCGGTCATTGGCCTTGCGCCTCTCATTCTGACGTCTGAGGTTGGCGAAGTACTCCCAAAGGGCGGGAGTGACTGGTTTCTGATTGTCGGGATCGGCCTTGTGACCGCGCTTATTCCCCAACTAATCTACACCGTCTGTTCACCTATCATCGGTGCGACGCGCACGGCTGTTGTTGGAAGCATTGAATTGCCAACGATGTTTGCCGTTGGCATGCTTGCGTTTGGTGAAGTGATTACGGCTGCACAGGCGATTGCCTGCGCTTTGGTATTGGGGGCGATCGCCATGACGCAAAGCCGCTCGACGCGAACTGTCACAACCGTAATCAGTAAGGAGCCAGAGAGGTAACTTTGGGCTCGGAGCTGCCATTCTCTGTGCCTTACGTAAATGTCTGCACTGGGTGGAAAGCGAGCAAACACATCATCTGTGTTCCCAAGCCATGTTCGCCCAAAACTCCGCCAACACAGTGTTAGCAACACAGCACTAGCCAACACTGTGTTCAACACCGTGATTCAGCTGCCAAAATAGCGAGTAACACGGCAAAAAGTGTGTTTATGGTGTGTTTTTGAATTACACAACTTAAGCGTGTATGGCGCTTGATTAAGTCATTGATATTGCTTGATAAATGGTGCCCGGGGGCGGAATTGGAACCACTGACACGAGAATTTTCAATGGAGAAGGTCTAAATTACACATTTATAATCAATGGTTTGCATGGTGATATTTTTGGTGTGAGTATAAGTGTGTTTTTGGTGTCATTTTAAGGGCAGGGCGGAAACGCTGTGTTGAACACTTTGATTGCTTCCTGTGTAAAATGCAGCATCTCACGTCAAGCGCTTGATACATTAAGCTCAGCATCTTCAAGAACTTTACGAGCAACACGAAAGCACTCTAGCGCTTGGGGGACCCCACAGTATATTCCGACAACATGAATAATGGCGCGGATTTCGTCTTGCGTCACACCATTATTAATAGCGCCACGGCAATGGATTTCCCACTCGTGCATTTTGCCCAAGGCCCCAATCATCGACAGGTTCATCATCGATCTGGTTTTAGCATCGATCACGTCATCGCCCCAGCCAAAGCCCCAGCACCACGCTGTCATTGCTTCTTGGAACGGGCGGGTAAAATCATCTGCCGCCGCGAGGTTCTTTTCAACGTATTCTGCACCAAGCGTAGATTTGCGTTGCTCTAAGCCCTTGAGAAACAGGTCTTCATCAAATGTGCTCATGTCTTAGTCCTTCAGTCTGATTGCGACGTTTTTCGTCTGCACGTAGTTCCACAATGCCTCACGGCCCTTTTCGCGCCCGTAGCCCGATTTGCCGTAGCCACCAAATGGCGTTTCAACCCCGCCTGCGTACCATTCATTTACAAAGACCTGCCCCGCACGCAGTTGCCGTGCAGCCCGCGTTGCCCGATCCAGATTGCTGGTAAAGACGCCGCCAACCAACCCGTATGGTGTGCCGTTGGCAATTTTGATGGCCTCGTCGTCGGTTGAGAATTTCAGGACAGACAGAACTGGCCCGAATACTTCCTCATTGGCGATGGTCATATCAGGCGTGACGTCCGTCAAGATGGTTGGTTCAATGAATGCGCCGGGGATGTTCATTTTGCGCCCGCCCGTTGCGACAGTAGCTCCTTGCACTTCGGCATTGCTTACCATTTTTGCGGCACGGTCGCGCTGACCTTCGGATACCATTGCGCCCATTGTCGGCCCGAATTCAGGCTGCTCGACACCCGGTTTCACGGTCAATGATTGTGCGACGCCAACCATGCGATCGACTAGCGCGTCATGCACGCTGTCATGGACAATCACGCGGCTCATCGCAGAGCAGACCTGACCTGCATTGAAGTAAATGCCCCAACGTACATCATTCTCAAACGCTGCGAGGTCGGCGTCATCATGGACGATGGCCGCGGATTTTCCGCCAAGCTCTAGCACACATGGTACGACATTTTGGGCGGCGGCCGTGGCAATGGCGATCCCTGTTGGCACGGACCCCGTAAAGACGATTTGGTTTACATGCGGGTGCTCCGACAGGGCGGCACCAGCGACGTGACCCAAACCGCACAGGATGTTCACCGCACCTTTGGGCAGCCCCACAGACTCGGCCGCATGGGCGAACCAAGCGTTGCTCAGCGGAGTTAGCTCTGGTGTTTTGATGACACAAGTGTTGCCAGTTGCCAGTGCGGCAGACAGCGAACGGGCGGTCATTTCAACGGGGTAATTCCACGGAATGATCTGGGCTGAGACGCCAAAGGGTTCATACGTTGTGAAATCAAAGTAGTCTTTACCAAGCGGGATAGAACGGCCTTCGACTGTCTCAGCCTGATTGCCATAGTATTCGAAATACCGCGCAGCGCCTTCGACTTCGATCCGCGCCTCCCAAAGCGGTTTGCCCTGTTCCAATGTCAGAACCTGCGCAAGCTCGTCCATATGATCGAGCAGATAACGCCCCATCGCTTGCACCATGCGCCCGCGTTCAACGGGGCGCAGGTCAGACAAAGCTCCAGATTGATGCACACGCTGTGCCACCATGACCGCACGGTCCACGTCGCCTGCATCAGCAAGAGCTTGTTCCGCCAGCTTTTCGCCTGTGCCGGGATTGATCACATCGATGCGCCCCGCGCGTCCGTCGACCCACGCGCCATTAATGTAGTTTTGCCAATAGGTCTTCATGCTAGTTTAATCCGATGCTGAAAAAAGGTCATTGTAATGAGGCTTCATCCGCTTGTGCAGATGGCGCACTTACTCGGGGACATCCTAAGTTCGACATAGGAACGTACCTGTGGCGGCAGGGCCCGTCGATTGTGCGAGGTTTGCATGAAACCGCCCACCATTCCAGCAGCAATGCGCGGATCGGTTACTGCTCGGTTGCCAAGATATGGCCGCTGGCATTGCCAAATCAGCCATCAATCGCCTCTTTCATCCACCGTTGCAGATGCATGACGGGGTGTTCTGAATTCACGCCGCCCTTGGGGTCAAGGACCAGCGGACCGGGCTTATAACCGCGCGATCCAAGCCCTCGTTGCACAGACTCAACCAGATGAATATCCTCTTCAACGGTTGTCTCGCGGTCTTGCACGGCCAGTTGTCGCACCTTGTCGTCCTCGACACCGCCAACAGAATACCACCCGCGCCAGACCACCACATGATCGGCATCAATCGCGCGCCAGTGATAGGTGTTCAGCACATTGCCAGGATAGACTTGGAACGAGAACATCGGCCAGAGGAACCAGCTGGAATATTCATACTGATGCGCAAACCCTGAGTGTACATCATAGGTCATGTCCTCAAGGCTTTGGCATTCGGTTGTGTGCCGCAAACACTTGCCTTGCGGCTGGATGTCATAGGTCTCAGGCTTGACCACACCGTTTGCAAAGGTCGGGTGGTTCAGCGAACAATGATAGCATTCTGAATAGTTTTCGACCGAGACTTTCCAGTTGCAATTCTCGGGTATTTCGACCCATTCCAGCGGTTTCAACTCGGCCCAGTTTGGCACCCATTCTTCCAACTCAGCCCGTGCGTTCGGGAACCAGTCTTCCATCGGGGCCGCATCTGGGTCGAGATTCACAAAAACAAACCCCACGAACTCTTCGGCGCGGACTTCCGTCAGGCAAATGCGAGATTTATCAAACCCTTCAACAGCTTTGATATTGGGCCCCGCGCGCAACTCACCGGTGAGCTCGTAGGTCCACGCGTGATAGGGGCAGACCACAACGCGGGTAGTCCCTGTGCCACTGACCAGTTGGTGCGCGCGATGCTGGCACACATTGTAGAACACGCGAATTTTGTTGTCGCGCCCACGGATCGCAAACAGGCTTTCGCCTGCAATTTCAAACGTGGCGTAGTCGCCTGCTTTTGCCAGTTCTGATGCATGGCACCCAAACTGCCATGTCTGCGCAAGAAGGCCTGCATTCTCGACCTCAAAAACTTGACGGTCGGTGTAGTACCGCGCGGCCAATGATCTAATCGGTTCGGTCATGTGTCCTCTTGATGATAAAGGCCAAGTTGATGGCGGCGCTTGTGGAAGGTCTCGACCCGTTTGGGGATTTCGTCGCTGGCCACCGCGATGACAAAAGACAAAAGCGTCTCTAACGAAGCGATGATACTCACCGACGACGGGAAGAACTGTGGTGTTTCAACAGAAACAACAAAGGCATGGTCCGCCATGCGGATGATCGGACTGGCAGGGCTGTCAGACAAGGCCACGATCGTCATACCTTGCTCTTTCGCTATTGAGACGGCCTCGACGACTTCGGACCGATAGGGCTTGCAGGTGACCGCAATCAGAATGTCGTTGTCATCAGCCCAAGCGAGGTCATCAACTGGCGTAGAACCAGGCCGTGGTATCGCGTGAAATTCTGTCATGCCTGTCGAGGCCAAATAAGTGAAATTGCGCGCGACTGAGTTGTTGACCCCAACACCCAACGTAAAAACCCGACGTGCTTTCCAAATCGCTTCGGCTGCGGCTTTCATCTCATCGGTGGAAATGCCTGCGAAGGTTTCCTCGATATTGGTTATCACATCGCGCACCATATCTGCGTAGAGACCACCCAAATCGCCCGATTTCGAAATGTCCTGCAACCACCGCGCGCGGTCAGGGAAATCTGCGGCACCGTTGCGAATGGCGTCCCGAAAGGGTTCGCGAAAGTCCTCATAGCCTTCAAAGCCAACTTGCCGCGCCATTCGGACAACTGTGTTTGGCTTCACATTCGCGGCTTGCGCAATTTCACGCACGGTAGACACCCCCACATCGCGCGGGTTTTCCAACACGTATGTCGCGGCCTTGCGGGCCTCTGGTGTCAGCTCTGACAACTCGCCCGCGAGGCGGTCCAGGATCGTATTTGATACATATGTCCCATTCATGATTGACGATGGTACTTTTGTTCGCTTAGCCTGTCCACAGAAAATACGATTCAAAAAGGAATGTTTCCCGTGGCCACTGAATTTCCAAACACCGCACGCGTTGTCATCGTTGGGGGCGGCGTTATGGGTGTCGGACTTGCGTACCATCTCGGCCATGAGGGCTGGGGCGATGATACTGTCCTACTCGAAAAAGCAGAGCTGACATCAGGCAGCACATGGCACGCCGCGGGGCAGATTACGCATTCGACCAGCAGTTTTGGTTTGGGCAAATGCGTCGATTATAACATCGGCCTGTATTCTGGCGGACTAGAGGCCGAAACTGGCCAGCCTGTCACTTGGCACGGTTGCGGTTCCTTCCGACTGGCCTACACCGAGGACGAGATGGACTGGCTGCGCCATACACTGTCCGTGGGTCGCTCGCTCGGCTTCAACATCGAATTGGTCGGGCTTGAAAAGGTGGCTGAGCTACATCCGTTCTATAACCTCGAGGGTGTTCTGGGCGCGCTTTACACGCCTGATGATGGCCATGTCGATCCAACCAATGTGACGATGGCGATGGCAGCTGGCGCGCGTCAAAAGGGTGTCAAAATCATCCGCCAGTGTCGCGCGACAAACATAACTCAATTACCTTCGGGTGAATGGCAGGTCGAGACGGACAAGGGCACGATCGCCTGTGAACACGTCGTCAACGCGGGCGGCACCTATGCGCGCCAAATGGGCGAATGGTCTGGGCTGCAACTGCCCATGACGTCGATGACGCACCATTATTTTGTGACCGAGCCGGTGCCGGAGTTTGAGGCGTTGGACACGGAACTTCCTGTCATCCGCGATGACAAAAAGGTGTCGGGCTACATCCGTATGGAGCAAAAGCGTGGGCTAATTGGGATCTATGAAAAAGAGAACCCGAACTCCGTCTGGCACGACCATTGCCCTTGGGACTACGAAAACTGGCTGTTCGACGCGGATTACGACCGCGTCATGCCTTACCTTGAGGAATCCCTGAACCGCATGCCCATCTTTGCGGAGTTGGGCATCCAGCGCGAAGTACACGGCGCGATCAGCCACCCGCCTGATGGCAACCCACTGATCGGTCCCGCTCCGGGCGTGCGCAATTACTGGTGTTGCTGTGGGACGCAAATCGGTATCGGCTGGGGGCCGGGCCTGACGCGCGAATTGGCGCGGTGGATGGTGCACGGTGCAGCGGATATTTCGATGCGCGACTATGATCCGCGCCGCTTTGGCAGCTACGCTACCAAAGACTGGCAGGTAGTGAAAGCCGAAGAAGACTACTGCCTGCGCCATGAAATACCGTTTCCGCACTTCAACCGTTTGGCAGGGCGGCCGATCAAGCCATCGCCACTATACGAGCTGTTGAAATCCAAAGGTGCTGTGCACGAGGAAGTCTACGGGTTCGAGCGCCCTCGGTTCTTTGTCAAAGGCATTGCGCAGGAAGATCACTATTCCTTTAATCGTACACCGATCGACGACATGGTCGCGACTGAGGTGAAAGCAGTGCGCGACAGAGTCGGCATCATGGATGTCACCGCGTTCACCAAGGTCCTCGTCAAGGGCCCCGATGCCTATACCTTGCTGGACCGTCTCACGGCGAACCGGATGCCGCAGAAAGTTGGCTCCATTACGCTGACGCACATGCTCAATCGGGCTGGACGGATCGAGTTGGAAACAACGATTGTGCGTATGGCTGATGACCAGTTTTATTTGGTCTGTGCTGCCTTCTTTGAACAGCGACTGCTGGATCATTTGGCACAACATCGCGAAGCGGAAGATGTGACAATTTCCGCATTGTCATCCGATTGGTCCGCCCTGTCACTCAATGGCCCGAAGGCACGGGATGTTCTGGCCGCCTGCTCGGATGCTGACCTATCAAACGCTGGGTTTCGGTGGCTATCTGCCCAGAAAATCACGGTTGCAGGTCACTACATCTGGGCCTTCCGCATGTCCTATGCTGGTGAATTGGGCTGGGAATTACACATGCCACATGCCGCCTGTCTGGATGTCTACAACGCCTTGTGGGCCGAGGGCGAGGCGCATGGCATCGCTGACTATGGCTCATTCGCGATGAATGCGATGCGGATGGAAAAGGGCTTTAAGGGTGCGGGCGAGCTGACCAACGAAGTGACATTGGCCGAGGCGGATGTGCTGCGCTTCGCCCGCACGGACAAAGACTATCTGGGCCGTGATAAGACGTTGGCCACTGATCTGAAATGGGTCTGCGCCTACCTTGAAATTGAGCCCAACGGCAAAGCGGATGGTCATGGCGGCGAAGCCGTGATGCTAAATGGTAAGGTCGTAGGGTCAACCGCATCTGTAGCTTACGGTCCCACAGTCGACAAAATTCTGGCCTTCGCATATATCAAACCCGAGGCGGCTATTCCCGACATAACAGTGTCGGTGGTGATTCACGGAGCACCAAGAGCCGCGCGCGTTTTGGGCACGCCCGCCTATGATCCTGACAGCCTAAAACCGCGAATGGATTTGGCATGACCCTCGCCAAAACAATGCGCGCGATGGTCACGATGGGGCATGGCGATCTCGACCAAATGGTACTGCACACCGACTGGCCGCGCCCTGACCCTGCCGCTGGCGAAGTCTTGATCCGCGTTGGTGCCTGCGGGTTGAACAATACGGACGTGAACACGCGGTCGGGCTGGTATTCCAAAACCGTGACCGACGCCACAACTGGCAGTGCGTTCCAAGAAGTGGGCGAGGATGACCCCACTTGGGGCGGTGCGCCGATCATATTTCCGCGCATCCAAGGGGCCGATGTCTGCGGGGAAATCGTGGCTGTTGGTGCAGGCGTTGACGCGGCGCGCATCGGTGAACGGGTGATCACAGACGGTTGGCTGCGCGATGTGAATGCTCCGACTGACATGAACAAAACGGGCTATTTTGGATCCGAGCGTGACGGCGGTTTTGCCGAATACACTACGACGCTTGCGGCAAGTGCGCTGGCAATCACTTCAGACTTGTCCGATGCTGAACTCGCCACCTTCTCGTGCTCATATTCCACTGCTGAGGGTATGCTGACCCGCGCGCAGGTGACATCGGCGGATACCGTTCTGGTCCCTGGTGCTTCGGGTGGTGTTGGTGGTGCTTTGGTGCAATTGACCAAACGGCGCGGCGCGCGCGTGATAGCCATGGCGTCCGAGGCAAAGCACACGGAGGTATCGCAGCTAGGCCCTGATATGATCCTGCCCCGCGCGCCCAAAAACCTGCGCGCAGCGTTGGCCCATGAAAAGATTACCGTTGTTGCTGACGTGGTTGGAGGGCCGTACTGGCCCACCCTGATCGACGTTCTTGAACGCGGCGGGCGCTACACATGCTCCGGCGCGATTGCGGGGCCGATGGTTGAGTTGGACCTGCGCACCTTTTATCTGCGCGATTTGACGTTCACGGGTTCGACCGTGATCACGCCCGAGGTCATGCCCAACCTCATCCGCTACATCGAACAGGGCGAGATCAAGCCAGCCCTTGCCGCGACCTATTCCCTAGATCAACTCCGCGAGGCGCAGGCCGCTTTTATCGCAAAAACCCACACGGGCAACATTGTGGTTTGCCCATGAAAATCACCCGCATCCGTATTTACAAAACTGACCTCCCTTATGTCGGGGGCGCGTATGTCTGGGGTGCGGGCAATGCGATTGAAACGGCGCGGGCCAGCGTGGTCGTAATTGACACCGATGCAGGCATCCAAGGTTGTGGCGAATTCACACCGTGTGGCGAAAACTACATGGTTGCCCACTCCGAAGGGGTCGAGGCCTTTGCCCGCCTCGCTGCGCCAAAACTGCTCGGCGAAGACCCTCGCCAAGTTGCGCGCATTGAGCAGCTCATGGATAACACCGTGCAAGGGCACGGGTATGCCAAAGCTCCGTTTGATGCAGCCTGCTGGGACATTCTGGGGCAAGCCTGCGATCAGCCCCTCTGGATGCTCTTGGGTGGCAAGCTGACCGATGGTGCGCCAATGTACCGCGTGGCCCCGCAAAAGGGCACGGATGAAACGCTCGCTGAAATGGAACGCTATCGCGGCGACGGGTACAAGCAATTCCAAATCAAAGTGGGCGGTGATTGGGTCGCAGATATCGACCGGATCATAGCAGGTGTCGGGCTGCTAAAATCGGGCGAAAAGGCGATGGCAGACGCAAATCAAGGATGGCGTGTGGACAATGCCATCCGCGTGGCCCGAGCGACGGCTAACCTCGACTACATCCTCGAACAGCCCTGCCGCACCTATGAGGAATGCCAGCAAGTCCGGCGAATTGCCCAGCAACCCATGAAATTGGACGAATGCGTCACAGGCATGGCTGCGGCGCAGCGCATTGTTGCGGATCGTGGAGCGGAGATTTGCTGTCTGAAGCTTTCAAACCTTGGTGGAATTTCCAAGGCGCGGCGCGTGCGGGACTTCTTGGTCGACAACCGTATTCCTGTGGTCTCTGAGGATACATGGGGCGGTGAAATTACGACCGCCCTTGTCGCCCATTTCGCCGCATCTACCCCGCCTGAATACCTGCAAAATACGACAGACCTTATGAACTATAACACGCGGTCAACTGGCATTGGCGGGGGAAGGTCAGAGGGCGGCAAACTATATGCACCAGATGCGCCGGGCCTCGGCGTGACGCCTGATTTTGAAAGCCTTGGCGCGCCCGTTTCGGAGTATACGTTATGAAAATTACTCGCTTCTCTGTCTACCAAGTCGATCTACCGCTTGAGCATCCCTATTGGCTGTCGGGCGGGCGGCTCAAATTTGAAATGCTGGACGCAACGCTGGTCAAGATCGAGACTGACGCCGGCATCACAGGTTGGGGTGAAGGCACGCCGTGGGGGCACACTTATGTGCCCGCACACGGGCCAGGCATTCGTGCAGGGATTGAAACGATGGCTCCGTTCATCATGGGGCTCGACCCGCGCAAAGTGTTGGAAGTCGAACGCGCGATGGATCTCGCACTGCCCGGTCATCTTTATGCAAAAAGCCCGATTGATATGGCGTGCTGGGATATTGCGGGGCAAGCCGCCGGCCTGCCGATTGCCGATCTGATGGGCGGCGGATCACGCACACCGCGCCCAATTGCGTCTTCCGTCGGGGCCACGACGGTTGAAGAAACCCGCACTGTGATTGAGCGTTACCGCCAGCGGGGCTACATCGCGCATTCAGTCAAGATTGGCGGCGATGTGGAACGCGATATTGCAAGGGTGCGTGACGTCGAAGACATCCGCCGCGAGGGGGAGATTGTGCTTTATGATGTGAACCGTGGATGGACCCGCCAACAAGCGCTGCGTGTCATGTCCGGGACAGAGGACTTGAGCGTGATGTTTGAGCAGCCTTGCGAAACGCTGGATGATGTTGCCGCGATTTCCGGCAAACATTCAGCACCTGTGTCGGTGGATGAGGCGCTTGTGACCCTGCAAGACGCCACCCGCATCGCGCGCGACGGCTTGGCAGAGGTCTTTGGGATCAAACTCAACCGGGTCGGTGGCCTGACCAAAGCTGCCCGCATGCGCGACGTCGCACTTGCCCACGGTATTGATATGTTCGTCATGGCTACTGGAGGCTCTGTGCTGGCTGATACCGAAGCATTGCACTTGGCGGCCACGATCCCCGATGCAAACTGCCATGCTGTCTGGGCCTGCCAGGACATGCTGACGGTGGACATCGCAGGCGGACGCGGGCCGCGAAACAAGGACGGTCATTTGCACCTGCCCGAAACGCCGGGTTTAGGTGTGCATCCTGATGAAGATGCTTTGGGTGATCCTGTGGTGATCTATACATGAAAGTCAGCCGCATCACCCTCTGGTCGGTCGATCTGACCAGCCATGATACGTATTACATGGCCGATGGGAAAACCTGCGATACGGTCAAATCTCATGTGCTGTGTCTGGAAACCGATACGGGGCTGAAAGGATGGGGCGAAGTTTGCCCGATTCCGCATTACTTACCGGCCTTTGCAGATGGGGTGCCAAGTGCGATTGCGGAAATGGCCCCCAAAATTTTGGGCATGACACCCACAGGTATCGACGCTCCAATGCGCGAACTTGATAGGTTCTTGCAGGGGCATCTGGCGGCGAAATCCATCGTCGATATGGCCTTGTGGGACCTTTACGGCAAAGTAACCAGTCTTCCACTCTACCAGCTTTTGGGCGGACGTACCCGCCGCGACATGCCACTGTATCATTCGATCACCTGCATTGCGCCTGACGAAATGGCGCGGATCGCCAAGGAGGCTTACGCCACAGGCATTCGCCAGTTTCAGGTGAAACTTGGGGCAGACGCGGATTGGGAAGCAGACGCCGAACGACTGACGAAAGTGCGCGAGGCTGTAGGTCGGGGGCCACTGGTATATGGCGATTGGAATTGCGGGGCCAGCAAATTACAGGCCACACGCACAGGACGCGCAGTAGCTCACCTCGACATTATGCTGGAGCAACCGTGTAAGACCTTAGAGGACTGCGCTGCCGTACGACAAGCGACCGGCCTGCCGATGAAAATCGATGAAGGGGCCTACGATCTTGCGTCGTTGATGCGGGCGGCGGAACTTGGGGTATTGGACGCAGTCGCACTAAAGCTGTCGAAATTCGGCGGTCTTTCGGCCATGCGCCGTGCGCGTGACCTCACCGTACATCTCGGGGCCGAGATTTGCGCAGAATGTACCTGGGGATCGGACATTGTCACAGCCGCATCGTTGCACTTTGGTGCCTCGACGCCACAGGGCGCGCTGCTCAACACCTGCGATTTGTCGTCCTATGTCGCACCACGCATCGCACCCGATTGCCCCACACGTAAAAACGGGCGCATTGCCCCGCCGGACGGTGCGGGCCTAGGCGTAACACCTGAGGTAGACCGCCTAGACACACCCATTCTTGAATTGGACTAAGACATGCAAAAACTGACATCTCAATCCGACTGGATCGCCCGCGCACAATCCGTTCTGCCCGCTGGCGGTTTTGGCAATTTCGACCCCGGGTTAATGATTGCGCGCGGGGAAGGCAGCCATGTTTGGGACGAGGACGGCAACGAATATATCGACTACCTAATCGGATCTGGCCCGATGCTCTTGGGTCATGGCCACCCAGAGGTTATGGAAGCAGTTCTAGAACAGCTACCCAAAGGCATGACCTTCTTCGCCAACAATTCTAAAGGTGTGGAGTTGGCAGAGGCAATTGTCGACGCTGTGCCGTGCTGTCAACAGGTCCGCTTTGTCGCATCTGGCGGTGAGGCCGACATGTATGCCATCCGTCTTGCCCGCGCCTACACTGGCCGCAACAAGGTCCTGAAATTTGAAGGTGGCTATCACGGAATGAGCGCTGAAGCACAGATGAGCCTCGCACCCTTAGCTCGCGTGAATTTCCCCCAAGCTGTTCCCGACAGTGCAGGCATCCCGCAGGGGGTTGCAGATCAAATGCTGATTGCGCCGTACAACGATTTGGCTGCAGTTGAGGCGCTCTTGAATGAATGCAAGGACGTCGCGGCCATCATCGCGGAACCTTTACAACGGATCATCCCAGCCGAACCAGGGTATCTGCAGGGTTTGCGTGCGTTGTGTGACAAACACTCTGTTCTTCTAATCTTCGACGAAATTGTGACAGGATTCCGTCTGGCCTACGGCGGCGCGCAAGAACGATATGGCGTAAAGCCTGACATCTGTACCTTGGGCAAAATCATCGGTGGCGGCTTCCCCCTTGCGGCCCTTGGAGCAAGCGCGGATATCATGCAGCATTTTGACAAAGCGATCGTCGGGGCTGACAAATGGCTCATGCAGCTGGGAACACTGTCGGGCAACCCAATAGCTGCGGCTGCGGGGCTTAAAACAATGGAGGTCCTGCGCCGTGAAGGAAGCTATGACAATCTGCGCGCCATCGGCAGATCCCTTCAAGACATGCAAAGTGATGCGCTGACCCAAGCGGGTGTTCCACATCAAATTTGCGGCGATGAAACCCTTTTTGATATCTTTTTCACCTCGGACGCATGCAGAGACTATCGTTCAGCAAAGCACGACGATCCTGCGCAAAACGCTACGTATAACGCCACGCTGCGCAAAAACGGTATCTTCAAATCGCCTGGTAAACTCTATCCGTCCCTCGCCGTTACCGAAGCGGATTTGGAACAAACACAAGATGCTGTTTTGAAGGCTGTTGGTTCAGCTTTTCTGACCTAGGACTGAGTTGAGGCTTCGTCAGATCTATATCTCTGCCGCGTCCAAAGCTCTGCGCACTCGATTTGCTGTCGCTGCTACATCGTATAGTTTGTCTAGGGTCTGGACCCATTAGTTGATTGTGCTTGCCGGGTTGCCATGATTCACGACCCCCAGTTTCTGGGGGATGTCATGAGCAACTTATACTGGCTGACGGAGGCGCAAATGGAGCGTCTCCGACCTTACTTTCCAAAGAGCCGAGGTCGTGCTCGCGTGGATGACAGGCGTGTGTTGAGTGGCATTATTTGCATTAATCGCAATGGGTTAAGGTGGTGTGATGCGCCTGCTGAGTATGGGCCGCCGAAGACGCTATATAATCGCTGGAGCGATATGGGCGTATTTGCCCAGATCTTGATGGGGCTGGCTGAGCAAGCTCCCGACAACAAAACCATCTCAATCGACGCAACCTACCTCAAGGCACATCGTACGGCCTCGAGCCTGCGGTTAAAAAAGGGGGGCGAGGACGCCTGATAGGGCTGACCAAGGGCGGTATGAATACAAAGCTACATGCTGTGACAGACACAAGCGGACGACCAATTCGCCTCTTTATCACAGCAGGGCAAGTCAGTGATTATACTGGCGCTGCGGCTTTGATAAACGGCCTCCCTGAGGCTGATTGGCTACTCGCTGACAGAGCGTACGATGCCGACTGGTTCCGCGAAACCCTTATATATAAGGGAACAAAGCCCTGTATCCCAGGACGCAAGTCGCGCAAAAAGACCGTCAAGTATGACAAGCGCCGCTACAAAAGACGCAACCGGATCGAAAGGGTGTTCGGTAGGCTTAAGGATTGGCGGCGCATCTCAACCCGTTACGACAGATCCCCAACCGTCTTCCTCTCTGCAATCGCTCTCGCCGCAGCCGTCATCTTCTGGTTATGAGTCCTGACCCTAATGACTTCGTTGCAAGTCCAATTATTAGTTATCTTAATTGATGCGCATTGAGCGTCAATTATTGCTCTTGGTAGCTTTGGTTAATTGGTGGTCTCGATGGAAGTGATGAGGAGATACGCTGTATTCTTGGCGATAATTTTTTGAAAAGTTTGATGGTGATTTAAAGCCGGTAGCCAGAGCAATTTGTATGATTGACATATCTGACGAAGCTAAGAGAGCTTTTGCGTGTTTAAGGCGGATTTTACGATAATGTTTTCCCGGTGACTCGCCTACATGTTTGCGAAAAGTTCTTTCTATCTGTCGCACTGATACTCCAACAAATTCTGCAATCTCCCGCGTAGATAGTGGTTCCTCAATATTTGTATTCATATGTTCCAGTGCCTGCAGGAAAATCTTATTCCGAGTTCTGTATCTAATATGGTACGGCATTCGTTATTCATCGCCTTCCATTCGGACTTTTGCGAGAACGAGGTAATCTGCAACTGTCGCGGCAAGGTCGCGGCCATGCTTTTTGGCCACCAAGTGAAGCATCAATTCAGCGCCGGCCGTTCCTCCTGACGCAGTGAATGGATGCTTTTGTGCTGCAAAAACGTCTGCTGTTATTTTTACGTGAGGATAGCTCTCATGAAATGTCGGGAAGTATTCCCAGTGTATCGCGCAGGGTGTGTTTGTCAGCAATCCGGCGTGTGCAAGGAAAAAGGATCCGGAGCATAATGCACCGACGTGTACTCCATGTCGGTGCTGTGATCTTAAAAAATTGGTTAGCTCAGAACTGTATCGTTGCTGGGGGTCTGCTCCGGAGACAACAAAGAGCATGGTGCCTCTGCTTTGCGGTGAAAGATCTGAGTGGACGTTTGTTTCCAGACCATTTGAGCTTATCTGACTTTTGCCTCCTTCGGCCATCAGTCGCCAATTGTACAGCTCTAAGCCACTTATCAGATTTGCTACACGCAAAACTTCAATGCTTGCAGAGACGGCAAGATGCGTGAAGCCTTCAATTAAAAGAAAAACAACATCCTCTGTAGGTGAGTTTGCATTGTTTTTAAGTGGACTAATGGGGCGCAATGGTTCGGGGTTTTCCATGTTGACTAAAAATGTATAATATTTGTATACTCATTGTATAGGAGTATTTATGTCAAAGCAAAATAAAGCCATTTGCGCCGATAGCCTTCGCAATCGCATCTTGTCGCTTGATCTTGAGGCTGGGTCCGATATCGATGAAGTTGGCCTTTCGCACGAGTATGGCATTTCGCGCACACCACTTCGTGAAATTCTTCACCTTCTGGCTGGAGATGGTTATGTTAGGTTGGAGGAGAACCGTGGTGCTAAGGTTGCCTCCATGGATCTTTCTGTCATGCGGGTTTTTTTTCAAACTGCGCCGCTAGTTTATTGCACTGTTGCCCGGCAAGCGACGGAATGCAGGACAAGCACCCAAGTTGCGGCGCTCAAAGAGATACAGCGCGCTTTTACTGCCTCCGCGAGCAGGGGTGAGGTGGGTGAGACCGCGCTCTTGAATCACCGGTTTCACGAACAAATTGGTCAGATGGCCGATAATCCGTATTTGATGGCTAGCTTGAAGCGGATGCTGATTGACCACACTCGACTTAGCCAGACGTTTTTCAATCCACGGTCCAAGCTCGACCAAAATCGTATTTCACAGTCGGTTGATCAGCACGACGCTATGATCTCGGCGATCGAAGGTGGGGAGTCATCTTTGGCAATCGACCTTACGCTGCAGCACTGGGACTTGTCGCGCAACGAGATGGAGAAATACGTCCGTCCCGACCCTTTGCCGATTGATGTTATCTCAATGAAAGACCGCCGTAATGCATTTTGAAGGTATCTATACACCAATCGTGACGCCATATCATGAGGACTTTTCATGCAATGAGGAGGCGTTGGCTCAGACTGTTGAGCATTTGATTTCGGCTGGGGTGCACGGAATTATTGTGGCAGGTTCAACAGGCGAATATTACGCTCAGACAGAAAAAGAGCGTATCTGGATGATGGGCCGCTGCGCCAAACTTATTGGTGGGCGAGTGCCGATGATCGTCGGTACTGGGGCAATCCGAACAGAGGATAGTGTCATGTACGCTCAGCAAGCAAAAAAAGTTGGGGCGGACGCCCTGCTGATTGCTACGCCACCTTATGCCTATCCAACCGGGCGCGAAATAGCATTGCATGCATTGGCGATTGATCGTGCGGCAAATCTGCCTGCAATGCTGTACAATTATCCGGGCCGAATGTCTGTGAATATGGACGAAGAAACGTTGGATCGCCTAGGTCGTTCACCGAACTTTTGTGGGATAAAGGAGAGCAGTGGCGACATAAATCGTGTTCATATGCTTGCCCGTAATTATCCGCATATCGCCTTATCTTGTGGTATGGACGATCAGGCCTTGGAGTTTTTTGCGTGGGGTGCTCGGTCTTGGGTCTGTGCTGGGTCAAACTTTGCGCCCGAAGCCCATCTAGCGCTCTATCAAGCTTGTGCGGTTGAGGGCGATTTTACTAAGGGGCGGGCCATCATGATGGCAATGCTGCCGCTGATGGCAGTTTTGGAACAAGGTGGGAAGTTTGTTCAATGCATTAAGTACGGACTAACATTGCGTGGGATAGATGCTGGTCCGCCACGCCGCCCACTGCAGCCGTTGAATAAAGAAGACAAGCGACAGCTAGCCGAAGTTATACGTACCATGAACATTGCAGTCTCTGCTATAACCGGAGAAATCATATGAGTGACCTTCTGACTTATGCCGAATACCAAGCTATAGCAAAGAACTTAGAGCCGCCCCGTACGGCATTTATCGACGGCAAATATCGAGCAGGTTCTGGAGACGTATTTTCATCAATAAATCCGGTTACGGGTGACACTTTGGCCCAGATCTCAGGATGCAACGCACTAGACGTTGAATTTGCCGTCGGCAAGGCTCGCGAGGCCTTTGAACAAGGGCATTGGTCAAAGCTGCACCCCTCAGACCGGAAGGATGTGCTGATCAAGCTTTGTAAGCTTCTTAGTCGTTATCGGCGAGAATTGGCAGTGATGGAGAGTGTTGATAGTGGCAAGCCAATCCGGGATTGTGAAACGATCGACGTGCCCGAAACCATCCACTGCATTAAGTGGCATGCTGAGGCTGTCGATAAGATTTACGACCAGACAAGTCCGACAGGGGACGATGCCATTAGTATGGTGGTGCGAGAGCCAATTGGTGTGGTAGGCGCAGTTCTTCCGTGGAACTTTCCGCTTATGATGTTGGCTTGGAAAATCGGGCCCGCGCTTGCGGCAGGTTGTTCAGTTATTGTTAAGCCAGCCGAGCAAACGTCTTTGACTGCATTACGTGTCGCCGAACTAGCCCATGAAGCAGGCATTCCGCGTGGTGTTTTGCAAGTGCTGCCGGGCGATGGGCCTTCTGTGGGCGAGCCACTAGGCAAGCATATGGACGTCGATATGATTAGCTTTACTGGATCAACCGAAACAGGGCGAAGGTTTTTACGTTATGCTGCTGACAGTAACCTCAAGAAAGTAGTTCTTGAATGTGGCGGTAAGAATCCTGCAGTAGTTTTCGATGATGCAGAAAACCTTGATCACGTGGCTGAGCAAGTCGTTCATGCCGCGTTTTGGAATGCTGGTCAAAACTGTTCGGCAACATCACGACTGATTGTCCACCGAGCTGTCAAAACGGAATTAATGCAACGGGTCAATGCCCGATTGCGCGACTGGAAAACCGGCGATCCACTTGATCCTGCAACGCACATCGGGGCTTTAATTGATGAGGAGCACCGCAACAAGGTGCGTGGCTATTTGGACGATCAGGATAAAGGTGCTGGTCCGTACGTCAGTCCGGTCATCTACCACGTGAATAAAGATGACATCAAAGCTGTTGACGAAATCTTTGGTCCTGTACTCTCGGTGATTGAGGTAGCCAGTAACGACGAAGCAATAGCTTTAGCGAACAACACCAAATATGGACTTTCTGCTTCTGTTTTTACCAGTAACGCACGTCAGGCCATCCGAGCAGCTCGAGATATCCAAGCAGGCACGGTGACTGTAAATTGTTATGGTGAAGGTGACATTGCCACACCCTTTGGCGGCTACAAGCAGTCTGGATTTGGAGGCCGCGACAACGGTGTTCATGCCCATGATCAGTTCACCGAACTCAAGACAATTTGGGTAGATCTGACTGATCCAAAAAGTGGAAACAACATAATATGAGCGTAGATGCTGTAGGAACTACCCGTCGTGGACGTGGTGCGCGTAAAGCGATCCGCCAAAAACGTGATACAAACATGCTTCCTGCGTTAAAACGCGGCATTCCAGTCATAGAGCCGATGTCACCAGATCAAATTGACAAGATCGACAATGCTTCATTGGATATTCTGGAGAATATAGGGGTCGTCTTCCGAGACCCTATTGCTCTTGAAGATTGGAGGCGTGCGGGTGCTGATGTACGTGGCGAGCGCGTGCATCTGGACCGTAATCTTGTCCGCGAGCTGATCAAATCGATCCCGTCATCCTTTACCTATCACGCCCGAAATCCGGAACGCAGCCTACCTTTTGGCAACGATCATTCAATTTTTGTTCCTATGACAGGTGCGCCCTTCCTGCGTGATCTCGAAGACAAGCGGCGCAATCCTACACTGGATGACTTGGCTAATTTTCATAAACTAAGCCATATGCTGCCTGCGATTCATTCTTCGGCACATCACATTGTAGAACCCTATGATCATCCGATTAGTCAGCGGCATCTGCGGATAACGTATAGTTCAATGAAGCACTCTGATAAGACTTTCATGGGAATGACTAGCAGTCCCAAGAATGCAGAGGATGTGATGGAGATGTGTGCGATCTTGTTTGGTCGAGATTACATGATGACCCATCCGGTTGTGACTGGAAACTGCAATGGAAACTCGCCTCTGGTTTGGGATGAAACAATGCTAGGTGCATTGCGCGCCTTTGCAAAATACAACCAGCCAATCCTGTGCTCTCCTTTTGTACTTGGAGGAGCAAATACACCTGCAGGCGTTGCGCCTACAGTTGCTCAAGTAAACGCAGAAGCCCTAAGCTGCTTAGCTTATACTCAGGTTGTTCAAAAAGGTACGCCAGCGATCTATGGGCATTATTTAGCGACTGTTTCTATGAAGTCTGGTGCGCCAATGGCTGGAACGCCTGAAATCAGTTTGATGAATATGATGATTGGTCAGATGGCGCGTTACTATGATGTGCCATGGCGGACATCAAATACGCTTGGTGGAGCTAAGACATTTGATGCACAAGCGGGTTACGAGAGTGCGACGACAATGATGGCTGTTTTGATGTCAGGAGCAAACTACATTTGGCATTCTGCTGGTTGGAATGAAGCTGGGATGCATTGCTCCATGGCTAAGTTTGTTGTCGATGCAGAACAGTGTGCAATGGGGCATCGTATGGCGTCAGGCATTAAATGGGATGACTTTGATCAGGCTCTCAAGGCTGTGGCCGATGTTGGCCCCGGCGGGCATTATCTCGGCCATCCTCATACGCTTGAGAACTTTCAAGAGGCCTTCTTTATGCCAGAAATGTTTGACAATAATTCAATTGAACAATGGGAGGCTGATGGTGCGGTTGAAGTAAATGAGCGCGCCCTGAAGCGCGTGCGCGACCTCCTAAATGAATATGAAGAGCCCAAGCTAGACGAGGGCGTCAATGAGGAATTGCTGAGTTACATCGCACGCCGAGAGCGCGAAATCCCAGCCGCAGATGCCCTTAACCAAGACCTGTAACATGTCTCGGATTAAAGTCAGAAAGTTGCCGGTTGATCCAGGCCCGGCGGCCTGGACACAACTGCTGCCAGCGCGCGGCCCAGCGCAAAGCGTGGAAGGCAATCTAACAGCTGACTGGCTCATCATCGGCGCAGGCTTTGCAGGATTAGCAGCAGCACGCCGCCTGTCGCAGCTTTGCCCTACCGACAGCATTGTGGTGCTAGAGGCGCGCCGCGTCGCTGAAGGCCCTGCCGGGCGCAATTCAGGGTTCATGATTGACTTGCCGCATGATCTGTCATCCGCCGATTATGGTGGTGCATTGGATAGAGATGTCACTCTGACAGCCGATAACCGGCATGCAATCGCATTTGCTGCTTCAATGGCCCAAGATTTTGGTTTGAGCTCCGAAGCGTTCTCGCTAAGTGGCAAAATTAACGGAGCTGCAACTGCTAAAGGTGACAAGCATAACCGAGAATATGCGAGGCACCTGGCAAAAATGGGCGAGGCGTCAGAGCTGCTAGATGCACATGCGATGAAAGACCTGACAGGTACGGATTATTACTGCAGTGGGCTTTTCACAGCTGGAACGGCAATCATCCAGCCCTCTGCTTTTGTGCTCGGAGTTGCCAAAGGTTTGAAGTCCAATAGGGTTCAGATATTTGAAAATAGCCCAGTCATAGGTCTTGAAAGAGATGGTGACTGGGTCGCGACCACTCCGAAAGGCAAGGCTACTGCCCCTAAGGTGATTTTGGCGGTGAACGGTCATCTTAACAGTTTTGGCTTTTTGGAAAACAGATTGATGCATGTGTTTACTTATGCATCAATGACGCGGCCCCTTACGAACATCGAAATGAAAAAGCTTGGTGGAAAGCGAGTGTGGGGCATTACTCCCGCAGACCCGATGGGTACAACCGTGCGCCGCATCAAGTCTTCGGACGGCGATCGGATCGTTGTACGTAACCGGTTTACATTTGAGCCTTCGATGGAGGTGGAACAGCGCCGCATTGAACGTGTTGCGCAAGATCACGATCGTGCTTTTAAAGCTCGTTTTTCAAATTTGGGTGGGGTTAATATGCAATATCGTTGGGGCGGTAGGCTTTGTTTGAGTCGAAATAACGTTTCTGTTGTTCGCGAAATGGATCAGGGTCTGTTTTCTGCTTGCTGTCAAAATGGGTTAGGTACAACGCGTGGTACCCTATCAGGGATGCTTGTAGCAGAGCTCGCCACAAATACGAAATCAGATCGATTGACGCGACATTTGGCGACTGAAGACCCAACCAAGTTACCGCCAAAGTTAATTGCTAAATACGGTGCAAAGGCTTATTTAAGGCTTCAGGAGATGAAAGCGGGCGCTGAATTATGATTTCGACAAGCGGCTCAATACTAAGCATTGTGAACCCGCCAACCTGCGAGCAAGTTTTTGTTGCTCTGCAAAACTTTATATAAAACCGAAATTAGAGTTTAAGCTTTTTCCCTGACTCTTGTGAGGTGCTTAATTTAAATTTTTTCGTCGTTTTTATCTTTACTGTATCGTTTTGCGTTTTTGAATTCTGAGATGCGCTTTGACTTCCGCAGTGCTTTTTAACAAATGAATAGCGGCGCTTCGTCTCTTGTGTCTCATATTGGCTTACTAAGGCTCGTAAAAGTATAGTCGTTAAGCGGCATCGTGATGACGCTTTTTTGACTGAGTTATGGTTCGAGCCTTATAAGATACACACAAGACTAGGTGTTTAAATAAGCCTGGCGTTTACCAACTGGAGATACAAAATGAAAAAAACACTGCTTGCGACAGCATTTGTAGGACTTGGCCTGCCTACGGCCGCTATGGCCGATTGCGGCGAAGTCTCTATTGCTGAAATGAACTGGGCCTCTGGCCAGATCATCACGC